>JANOTV010000041.1:0-8453 GCA_031416495.1 Gemmatimonadota bacterium | reverse complement strand
GGCCGTGAGGTCGAGATGCGTGTGCGCATTCACGAGCCCGGGCGTGAGGATCGCATCACCGAGCTGTTCATCGCGTCCACCCGCCGGCGCCTGGGCAGTGGGCCCGACCCATGCGATGCGGTCGTCCTGCACGATGAGCGTGCCGTGCTCGATCGGCGGTGTGGCGATCGGAACCACCCAGCGCGCATGGTACCGCACACGCTCGCGGGCACCCATCAGAAGATGCCGGGTCTCGGGCACTCCATCGTGGGCTCGGTGCCTAGGATGAAGTAGTCAATCCTCGTGGAATCGGAGTAGCAGTTGGGTCCCGCACGGAGTCCGGTCGCGGGATCGATCATCACGGCGACGATGCCCGGCGGACGGGGCCAGTCAGGCGGGGTCGGCTTGCGCTGGTAGACCTCGCGCATGAACGCGGTCCATGCCGGCGCCGCGAGCCGCCCGCCCTGCGCGTTGCGCATGATCTCGCGCGGCCGGTCGAAGCCCATCCACACGCCCGCCACGAGGTCGGTCGTGTAGCCGACGTACCAGACATCGGTGTAGTCGTTGGTCGTCCCGGTCTTGCCACCCGAGGGCAGTGTGAAGCCGGCACCACGCACCGCGCGGAAGCCAGATCCGCGATTCACGACGTCCTTCATCATGTCCACCATGAGCCACGCCTCCTCGCGCGACAGCACCTGCACGCGCTCGATCTCGGCGTCGTAGATGCGCTTGCCGTCGAGGGTCTCGACGCGGAGGATCGGCGTGGGAGGCACGCGCCAGCCGAGATTCGCGAAGGTGCCGTACGACGCGATCATCTCGATCGGATGCACGTCGGCGGAGCCGAGCGCGATCGACGGATAGGCCGGCACGTGCGTGGTGATGCCGAACTGCTTCGCCATGTCGGCGACGCCCGCTTCGCCGAGCTCCATCGCGAGGCGGATCGCGGGCAGGTTGCGTGACTGATAGAGTGCGCGCCGCATGGTCACGCGACCTTCGAACGTCAGGTCGTAGTTCTGCGGCTTCCAGACGGTGCCGTCCATCTGCGGCACCTCGATCGGCTCGTCATCGATGAAGTACGTCGGCGGGCGTCCGGTGTGGACGGCGGTCGCGTAGACGATCGGCTTGAAGGTGGAACCCGGCTGGCGGAGCGCGCGGGTCGCGCGATCGAACTTCGAGTCATCGAAGTCGCGACCACCTACGAGCGCGCGCACGGCACCGGTGCGCGGATCGATCGCCACGAACGCACCCTGTAGATAGGGCGAGTTGGGCGTGTCGGCGTCGGCGCTGCCGCTCGCGGCGCGCGCGAGGTATTCCTCGTACGTGCGGTGCGGGAAGCTGCCGAGATCACCGCCGGACTCCACGGCCCGCAGCTGCCGCTCGAGGGCGCGTTCGGCGGCGCCCTGCATGTCGAGGTCGAGCGACGTGTAGACGCGAAGGCCGCGATCGTACACCTGCTTCCCGAAGCGGCGCTCCAGCTCCGCTCGCACCCACTCGACGAAATACGGCGCGGTCTCGCCGCTGGAGCCGCGCGCCGGACGGTTCAGCCGGAGTGGATACGCCTTGGCTACGGATGCGTCGGCATTCGTGAGCGCGCCCTCAAGGCGCATCAGCTCGAGCACCGTATTGCGGCGCTGGATCGCGCGGTCGGGGAAACGGCGCGGATTGTATCGTGAGGGCGCCTTGGGGAGCGCCGCCAGCGTCGCTCCCTGGGCGACCGTCAGCTCGCCAACGGAGCGGCCGAAGTAGCGCTGCGACGCAGATTCCACGCCGTACGCGCCGGAGCCGAGCGAGATCTGGTTGAGATAGAGTTCGAGGATGCGCTGCTTGGAGTACCGCTGCTCGAGTTGCCGCGCGACCTTCGCCTCGCGGAACTTGCGCTCGACGTTGGACAACGCGCTCTTCGCGCGCGAGGTGCTCGGCAGGCGCTCGGGGAAGATGTTCCGCGCGAGCTGCATCGTGATGGTCGAGAAGCCTTCGCCGAAGCTCGCCGTACGGACGTTCGCCCAGACGGCGCCCAGCACGCGGACGTAGTCGATGCCGTGATGGTCGTAGAAGCGCTTGTCCTCGGTGATGACGAACGCGTCCACGACATGCTTCGGGATCGCATCGAGCGCGACAATCGACCGGCGCTCACGGCCGACTTCAGCGATGAAGCGGCCGTCGGCGGCATAGAGGCGTGCCGGTTGGGTCGGCCGGTACTCGTCGAACTGCGCGACGGACGGGCAGGAGTCGCCACGACAGAGGAGCCAGGTCCAGTAGATGCCGAAGGCACCCAGACCCAGCGCACCCAGTCCCGCTATGACGGCGCCGGCGATCAGGAGAGTTTTTTTGCGTTGCATTCGGTATCTCGGAAGCTAGACCGCTGCGAGAGGCAGGGCAACGCGACTACCTTTGGGCAATGAATTCCGTTCCGTCCGCTATCACAACGCCTGGCGAGGGCGCCGACCTGCTCGAGGAACTCGAGTGGCGCGGGTTGCTCCATCAGCAGACCGAAGGATGTGCCGCCGCGCTCGGACGCGGCCCGGTGACCGGCTACTGCGGCTTCGACCCGACGGCCGAGAGCCTGCATGTGGGCAACCTCGTCTCGATCATGGGTCTCGTGCGTCTCGCGCGGGCCGGCCATCGCGCGCTCGCGCTCGTGGGCGGCGGCACGGCGATGATCGGCGATCCCAGCGGGAAGGCCGAGGAGCGGCCGATGCGCTCGCAGGAGGAGATCTCCGCGAACGCCCGGCTCATCGAGGCGCAGATCCGTCGCGTGGCCGCGGGTGCGCTCGGCGCCGATGGCGCCGCTGCCATCCTCGTGCGCGACAACATCGAGTGGCTGGGTGCCGTGCAGTTGATCGACTTCCTGCGCGACGTCGGCAAGCACTTCACCATCAACTGGATGATGCAGAAGGACTCGGTGAAGTCTCGCATGGAGGGAGGGATCTCGTTCACCGAGTTCGCCTACATGCTGCTGCAAGCCTTCGACTTCCTGAAGCTCTTCGAGGAGACGGGCGTGACGCTGCAGCTCGGCGGCAGCGACCAGTGGGGCAACATCACCGCCGGCACCGAGCTCATCCGGCGCGCGGCACGGGGCGAGGCGCACGGCCTCACCTTCCCGCTGCTCACCGATGCATCCGGCAAGAAGTTCGGCAAGACGGAAGCGGGCGCGATCTGGCTCGACGCCGAGCGCACGAGCCCGTACCAGTTCTACCAGTTCTGGATCAACACCGACGATGCCGATGTGGGTCGGCTCCTGCGCACGTTCACGCTGCTCGATCGCGCGTCGATCGAGGAGATCGAACAGCAGCACGCGACCGGACCGCACCAACGCAACGCGCAGAAGGCGCTGGCGCACGAGGTGACGATGATCGTGCATGGCGCGGCCGCGACGGAACTCGCGGAGTCGGTCTCGCGCACGGTGTTCGACAAGCAGGCCGATGCCACCGCGCTCCCGGACACGGTGTTCGCGATGCTGGCCGCCGAGATGCCTTCGGCGCAGGTGCATGTGGACGCGCACGGCGCGCTCGACGTGGTCGGGCTGCTCGAGACGGTGTTCTCCGTCTCGCGCACCGCGGCGCGCAAGCTGATCCAGCAGGGTGCGGTGTCGGTGAACGGCGCGAAGCTGCCCGCGGACGGGACGTCGGTGCCAATGAGCGAAGCCGTGCGCGGACGATGGCTGCTGGTGCGGAAGGGCGGCCGCGACATCGCGGTCGGCCGCGTGGGCACACCTGGCTCAGCAGCCTGAACTCCAGTTACTCTCCAGCATGAAGCTCTGGATCGATGCCGACGCCGCGCCCCTCCCCGTCAAGGAAGTCTGCTATCGCGCCTCCGAGCGGCTGCGGCTCGAGACGATCCTCGTGGCGAACCAGCGACTGCAGCTGCCGAAGGGCTATCACCAGCTCACGGCGGTGCGCGTGGATGGCGGTGCCGACGTCGCCGACCGGTACATCGTGGAGCACGCGGTCGCGGGTGATGTCGCAGTGACGGCGGACATCCCGCTCGCAGCACTGCTCGTCCCGAAGGGCGTGATCGTGATCGACCCGCGCGGCGAGGAGTACACGGAACAGAGCATCGGCGAGCGGCTCTCCGTGCGGAACTTCATGGACGAGCTGCGCAGCAACGGCGTGCAGACCGGCGGGCACGCCGCCTATGATGCGCGCGCCAAGCAGAAGTTCGCGAACGCGCTGGACCGCGCGCTCACGCGCATGATGCGATGCCAAGTCCGCGCGTGAGCATCATGACGGGCGTCCCTTGAATGAATCCATCGACTTGTAGATACCGAACACGTTGAGCGCGAGCCAGTCGAACACGCGCAGCGGCACGAGGCCCTTCACCGCGATGGAGAGATGCACCGACCAAGGCATAACGAGCCGGGCACTCCCTTGTTTCATCGCGCGCCATACAGCATCGGTCACCTGCACGGGCGAGAGGATGGGTATCATGAACATTGACTTCGCGCCGTCGAACATGCCGGTGGAGACGTAGGTCGGGTTCACGGTGGTCACGCGCACATGATGGTGACCCGCGAGTTCGAGTTCGAGACGCACGGAGTCGCTCCAGCCGGTGACCGCCCACTTGGACCCGCAGTACACGCTCATGCGCGGATTGGAGACGAATCCCGCCGCGGAGGCGACGTTGACCACGCGCGCCTCGCGCCCCTTCGCGATCATCGCCGGCAGGAACTCACGCGTGACGTACATGACGGCCAGCGCGTTCACCGACATCGTGAGCCAGATGTCCGAGCGTGGATCGTGCTCCCAGAAGTACTTGCCGCGGATGATGCCCGCGTTGTTGATGACGACGTCCATGTCCCCCACCTCGGCGCGCGCGCGTGCCGCCGTCGCAGTGATCGCTTCGCGGTCGGAAAGGTCCACGACGTGCGCCACGACGATTGACCCGGTGGCGGCGGCGCCCGCCGTCAGGCTCGCCGCCGTCGACTCGAGCGCAGCGCCGTCGATGTCCCACAGCACGACCGCGGCGGCGCCCTCGGCGACCGCCTTCTCCGCGTAGATCCTGCCCATTCCCATCGCCGCACCGGTGATCAGGACATTCATGCCTGCCACGCTCGCGATCGTTGCCATGTTGTTGCGTCCGGTGCGGGTGTCTCAGCTCCCAGTGGTGCCCGTCGGGGTCATGGAAGGTACGCACGAACATGCAGACCGGCAGCGCCAGCGGCGTACGGTCGCGCGTACTCACTCCCAGCGGAACCACCTCGACGACAACGCGATGCAGACGGCGAACACGAGCATCAGCGCACCGACGTTGCCGAGCTGCTCGCTCCACGGGACGCCGCCCCAGACGCCCTTCATCAGCGACACCGCATGCGTGGTGGGGAGGATGCTCGCGAACGCGCGGAGGACCGGCGGAAGAATGGTGAGCGGAAAGAAGAGACCCGACACCACGAGCATGGGATACAGCACCGCCGCACCGAGCGGCTGCGCGAAGCGCGCCGTGGGCACGATGCTCGCCAGCACGAATCCCAGCGAGAGGATGCTGAGCGTGCTGAGCAGCACCGCTGCCGCGAAGCTCGGCAGGTTCACCTGCATCGCCCCCGGAAACACCTGGCGGCCCGCGAGGATGAGCAGCGCGAGACTCACCGCGGTGAACGCTAGCTTCACCAGCACATGTGCGCCGAGTATCGCCACCGGGGAGAGTGGCGTGGCGCGCAAGCGCTTGAGGATGCCGCCCTCGCGATAGATGGCGATGATGGCGATCAGCGACTGCACCGCGCCGAGCGCGATGAGCAGCGCGGCGAAGATCGTGATGTTGAACGGCGCGCTGTCCATCGCGGCACCGCCGCGCGGCCCGCCGCCAAGCGACCGCCCGAAGATCAGGAAGATCACCACGGGCATACCGAGCGAGCCGATCACGCCGAGCGGCTCGCGCACGAAGACCTTGGTCTCGATCCAACTGAGCTTGAGGAGTCCCTTGAGCATCATCGTCTCCTCAGTCCCTGATCACGTGGCCGGTGAGCTTGAGGAACACATCCTCGAGCGTCGGCATCGTCGTGCGGAAACCGCGCACGCGCGTTCCCTCGCGCGCGATGCGGTGGATGACCTCGGTGACGAAGTCGTCACCCTCGCCCACGAGCTCGTGCACGCGCTCGGCGCCGCCCTCGTCGGTGGTGTAGACGACGCGGCGCTCGGGGCAATGTCGCTGGACCAGTTCCACCGGCGTGCCCACCTCGATGATCCGGCCATGCTCGATGATCGCGACGCGATCGCAGAGCCGCTCGGCTTCTTCCATGAGATGCGTGGTGAGGAACACCGTCGTGCCGCGCGCGCGGATGTCGGTGACGAGGTCCCAGATGGCGCGCCGCGCCTGCGGGTCGAGCCCTGTGGTGAGTTCGTCGAGGAAGACGACCTCCGGCTTGTGGATCAGCGCGAGTGCGATGAACAGGCGCTGCTTCTGGCCGCCCGAGAGCGTCATGAACCAGGCGTTGCGCTTGACGTCGAGCCCCAGCCTGTGAAGCAGCGCATCGACATCGACGACGCTCGTCTGGTCGTACAGCGACGCCCAGAGGTCCACCGCCTCCCAGACCTTGATGCGCTTCTGGAGATGCGCCTCCTGGTGCTGCACGCCGATGCGCTGACGGAGCGTCGCCGCCTCGCGCTGCGGATCGAGGCCGAGCACGGTGATGGTGCCCGAGTCGGGATGGCGCAGGCCCTGCACGCACTCCATCGTCGTCGTCTTGCCGGCACCGTTGGGGCCGATCAAACCGAAGATCTCACCTTCCTGCACGTCCAGCGACACGTCGGCGACGGCGATGGTGCGGCCGTATCGCTTCGCGAGATTGCTGACTGAGATGACCGCGCCTGGCATCAACCAAGCTACCTCGCGGGATCAGGGCGCGGCCTCATGGAAGGTCAGCCCGCTCGACCGCTCGAGTGCCCACCGCAGCCGCCACTCGTCGCGAAAGAGGATCACCGGATGATTCTTCGCATCGAAGAGCAGTTGCAGGTCCTGCGACTCACCGAGCCGCTGGATCTCCTCGATGGGCCCCGTCACCCAGCGCGGATACCGGAACAGCAGTTTTTCGAGGCTGCACGGCGCGCCGTATTCGTTCTCGAGCCGGTGCACCATCACGTCGAACTGCAGCAGGCCGACCGCGCCGACGATCGGCACCGGGCCCATCTGCGTCTCCGCGAAGAACACCTGCGCTGCACCTTCCTCGGTGAGTTCACGCAGTCCCTTGTCGAGCGCCTTCCGTCGCAGCGGATCCTTCGAGAGGATGCGCGCGAAGTGTTCCGGCGCGAAGCGCGGGATGCCGATGAACTCCAGGAGCTTCCCGTTCGCATCGCGAGGTGCGTCCGCGGTGGCGAGCGTATCCCCGATGCGCAGCAGGCCGCGGTCATGCACGCCCACCACGTCACCGGGCAGCGCCTCCTCGGCGAACGCGCGTTCGCGTCCCATGAACTGCTGAGGCGGCGCGAGCTTGAAGCTCTTGCCGGTGCGCACATGAATGACTTCGAGCCCCGCGAGATAGCGCCCCGAGCAGACGCGGAGGAACGCGACACGATCGCGATGTCGCGGATCCATGTTCGCCTGCACCTTGAATGCGAACGCGGTGAACGCGGTGATGCCCGGCGGCACGAGCCCCGCCGAGCTCTCGCGCGCCACGGGCGACGGCGCGAGCGGCAGGAAGTCCTCGAGGAACGGTTCGACGCCGAAGTTCGTGAGCGCGGACATGAAGTACACCGGCGTCTGCTCGCCCGCGATGATGGCCTCGCGATCGAACTCATGCCCCGCCATGTCGAGCAGCTCGATGTCATGCGCGAGTTTCGCCGCGGCCTCGTGCGCTTCCTCGTGCCCACCGAGCGCCGCGACGAGCCGCCGGTCGCTCGGCGATTCCATCTCGAGCGTCTCGGTCGCCACGCGCCTGGCACCATGATGTTCGCCGCGTTCGAAGAGCATCGCGCGCTTCTGTCGGCGGTCATAGATGCCGACGAAGATCTGGCCATGCTCGGCCGTGCTCATCTGGATCGGCCAGTGCGCCGCCACGGCGGTGATGCCGAGGTCCGCCTCGAGATCGCTCACGAGCTTGAGCGGATCCTCGCCCACGCGATCGCACTTGTTGACGACGGTGAAGATCGGCATGCGGCGCCGGCGGCAGACATCGAACAACTGCCGCGTGCGCTCTTCCACGCCTCGGCGGTTGTCGAGCAGCATCACTGCGCTGTCGGCGGCGACGAGCGTGCGATAGGTGTCCTCGCCGAAGTCCTGGTGGCCCGGCGTGTCGAGCAGGTTCACCTGGTAGCCGAGGTACTCGAACTGGAGCACCGACGAGGTGACCGAGATGCCGCGCTCCTGCTCGAGGGCCATCCAGTCGGACGTCGCATGGCGCTGAGCCTTGCGCGCCTTGACGGCGCCGGCCTGGTGGATGGCGCCGCTGTAGAGCAGCAGCTTCTCGGTAAGCGTCGTCTTGCCGGCGTCGGGGTGCGAGATGATCGCGAAGGTGCGTCGGCGTGCGATGAGGGCGTCGAAGACGG
>JANOTV010000040.1:0-1649 GCA_031416495.1 Gemmatimonadota bacterium | reverse complement strand
CGCGACGAGCTACGTCGTGATCCTCGATCGCAGCGGCAAGGTGGTCTACACGGGCGTCGGCGGGAAGCAGAATCTCGACGCGGCGCTCACGAAGGCGCTCGCCAGCACGAACTGAGTGGTCGACGAGCGGCGCGCCGCTCGTCGGCCCGCGACTCAGCCCGCCTTCGTGCCCATCGCGCTGCCCAGCGGCGCGTCGAACAACAACACCGGCTTCTGCGGCTCGTTCGTGTGATACACACGCAGCGTGTGCAGCGTGAACGGATCCGGCACGCGGATCGCCAGCAGCTTCTTCAGCCGCTCGGGCGTCAGTGTCGGGTACATGTTCAGCGTGCAGTGCGGCGTGAACGGATAGCGCGCCGACTCGAACGGCAGCCCGCAGTGCTTCAGTCGTTCATGCAGCGTGCGCAGTGGACCGTGCGGATCGAGCGGCAGCGACACGATCTCGCGCTGCACGAATCGTTCGGGCGGGCCAAACCGCAGCACGATCGGTGTCGTGCTCGCGGCGACGGGGAGGAGCTTCGCCTTGAGTTCCTCCACCGGCGTATCCGAGAGCAGCGGCCCCGCGCCCGACGAACCGATCAGCGTCACGTGCGGCGGCAGGTAGCGCGCCATCTTCTGGTCGAACCCCTCCTGCAGCGCGTGGATGCGCGCGCCGAGTTCGCCCTCGAGCTCCATCGTGATGAAGATGCCGTTCATGGGAGCGCGATCGAGAAGCCGAGGCGCGTCTCGCCATTGACGCCGGGCACGACCACCGGCCGCAGCAGCCAGCGGTCCACCGCGTTGTCGGGACGATCGGCATGCCAGCGCGTGATCGCCCAGCCCGACACCATGCCGATACCGGCGCCGAGCGTGACGTCGCTGAACCAGTGGCCATCGACATACATGCGCGAGTAGGCCGTCACCGCGGCGAGTCCGTACGTGCTGATGGCGACCGCGTTGCGGTACCGCGGCGCGCGGCGTGCGACCTCGCCGGTGACGGCGGCAGCGAACGCGAACGCGGCGGTCGCGTGACCCGACGGGAACGACTCGTAGTCGCCGTCGATCACGCCGAAGCCGCGTCCGAGATCGAAATCATCGGGTTCGTGGGGAGCCACACGCGGCCGCGCCCTGCCGGCCACTCCCTTGATCACCTTCGTGATGACGCCACTCACGACGATCGCCTCGACGCCGCGCAGTCCGGTCGTGGCCATGGTCTCGTTCTTCATGATGAGACCCCCGCCCCAGAGCGCCGCGCTGGTGAGCACCACGCCGCCCATGCCGTAATTGTAAGTGAAGTTCGCCATCGAACGGAGCGACGGGCTTGCCTGCACGTTCGGCCGGCGCACCGCGTCGCGCGCGGTGCCGTCCATCTGATAGGCTGCAGCTGTCAGGAGCGCGAAGCCGCCCAGCCGCAGCATGTCCGTCCTGCTCACGATCCCTGGTACGTCGACCGGCGCCGCCGCGCTGTCGGACTGCGCGGCAGCGGTGTCGACAGGCAGTACGATGAGGAACGAGAACCACCAGCAGAGCGCGCGCATGGTCTGTAGTTTAGCAGGGCGAAGCACTTCCGTCCCCCTCTCCCGCCTTCCCTCTTGATCCGCGACTTTGCTTCACATGACGACCGCGCCCGCTGCGTTGAGCTGCAAGAGCTCACGTGGGGAGGTGGATTC
>JANOTV010000039.1:0-3592 GCA_031416495.1 Gemmatimonadota bacterium | reverse complement strand
CCCACCCCGCACCAACCCCCGCATCCCCCTTTCCCCCCCTCGACCCGTTTCTCCGTGTCCGCCGCTTCGCGGCCGGGGTATCTAGAACCCCGTCATCCCGAACCCCGCATCCATTACTTGATACTTGAAGGAAACGGCCGTATCCTCCCGCATCATGCGCATCCTGATAGCAGGTGGCGGCCCAGGTAGCCTCTACTCCGCATCCCTTCTAAAGCACCGCCACCCTCACGCATCCATAACCGTCAGCGAACGCAACAGACCGGATGACACCTTCGGCTGGGGCGTGGTCCTCCCCGACCAGACCGTCGCCAACCTCCTCGAAGCCGATCCCACCAGCGGCCGCCGCATCCAGGCCGCCCTCCACCACTTGGACGACATCGAGATCCACTCCGCGGCAGTTCCCTCCGCTCCGGTGGCCACGACTTCAGTAGCATCAGCCGAGAAGTGCTCTTGGCGATCCTCCAGGACCGCTGCCGTGAACTCGGTGTCACCCTCGGGTTGGAGTTCGAGACCGACGCCGGCTGGTTCCAGGCGCACGCATACCAGTTCGACGAGGAGATGAGCACCTTCATCGTCGAGGCGCCGTGGAAAGTGTGGGAGCGCGCGGGCATTCAGAAGGAACGAGCCGTCGAGGTCCTCAAGCTGCAGAACGCGGCGCGCAACTCCACCGAGTGGTTCGAGCATGTGGACCGTTACGCGAGCCTCGCGCCCGAGCGTTGGTTCGCGCAGCAGGCAGACCTCGACGCACCGAGCGATCGCCCCGCGCTGCCCGCGCTGCCCACTCCGTACACCGTGCGCGGAGTCACGCTGCCCAATCGCGTGGTCGTTTCGCCGATGGTGCAGTACACCGCGCTCAATGACGGCACTCCTTCCGACTGGCACTTCGTCCACCTGGGCGCGCGGGCGGCAGGCGGTGCGGGTCTCGTGATGACGGAGATGACCTGCGTCTCGCCCGATGCGCGCATCACGCCGTGGTGCCCGGGCATGTGGAACGACGAACATCGCGACACGTTGGCGCGCACCCGTGCGCTTCGTGCACGCCGGCGCGAAGGGTGCGACGAAGAAGATGTGGAAAGGGATCGACCAGCCGCTGCCAGAGGGCGAGTGGCCGCTGATCGCGCCATCGGAAGTGCAGTACCTCGCGGGCGTCTCGCAGGTCGCGCGCACGATGCGCGATGCGTGGCCAGCCGAGAAGCCCAGTCGTGCGCATCGCACAGCTCTTCAGGGAAGCGACGAAGTTCCGTTTCGCCGGCGCCGAGGATCTCTGTCCCGCGCAATATCGCGCCGCCAAGACGCAGTTCGAACGACTGATGGAACGCGAACGCGCTACCCTCGCGGCGGCCGCACCGCCGCTTCCACGCGGAGAACTCACTTGACCGGCACGTCACTCGCAGGCGAACACGCGCTCATCACAGGTGCCAACCGTGGCATCGGCGCCTTTGTGGTGCGCGACCTCGCGGCCGCGGGCGCAGCCATCACGCTCGTGGTGCGTGATCGTGACGGTGCGGAAGCAGTCATCGCATCGCTCCCGTCGGGCACGCGCACGCACATCGCGATTGCCGATGTCACCGACCGCGTCGCGCTCATCCGCGCCTGCGCCGACGCCGCCGTCGCACTCGGCCCCGTGACGATGCTCATCAACAATGCGGGTGCCGTCGAGACCGTGCCGTTCCTCAAGACAACGCCCGCACTGTTCGAACAGATGTTCGCGATGCACGTGATGGCAGCGGTGACGACGGCGCGCGAGGTGCTGCCCTCGATGCTCGGGCACAAGCATGGCCGCATCGTCAACGTCTCGAGCATCGCGGGGCTGCACGGCGCGCCGTACGTCGCGCATTACGTGGTCGCGAAGCACGGGCTGTTGGGTCTCACCCGCGCGCTCGCGGCGGAGTTCGCCGGCAAGGGTGTGACGATCAACGCCGTCTGCCCGGGCTACACGGACACTGAGCTGGTGTCGCGCTCGATCAGCAGGATCTCGAAGAAGACTGGCCTGAGCGAGGATCGCGCACTCCTCGCCATTCTCGCCGACGCGTCGCAGCCGCGCATCGTGCATCCACAGGAAGTGTCCGACGCGATCATGGCGTTCCTTGCGCCGGATGCCGGCGAGGTGAACGGACAGGCGACGGTGATCATGGGGCAGGACGCATGACATCGCCCGCGCGCATGACCGACCGCGCGGCTTACATTGCGTCGACGGAGCAGATCGGCGGCGTGTACCGCGACGTCATCGGCCGGCATTACCCGGCGATGTCCGTCGTCGAAGTGTCGGCGCTGATGGAGTCCGGCGCCGTGGTGGAGATCGAGGCAACGGCCGTCCTGCCAGCACACCTTCCGGCACACTCATGAAATACGCTGCGATCACCGGCTGGGGCGCTTGCATGCCACCCGCCATCCTCACGAACGAAGACCTCTCCACGTTCCTCGAGACGTCGGACGAATGGATCGTGTCGCGCACCGGCATGAAGGAACGCCGGGTGTCGCACGTGGCCGCGATCGAACTCTCGACCGTCGCCGCCTCGCGCGCGCTCGCTTGCGCGGGCCTCGACGCCGGCGACGTGGATCTCATCATCTACGGCGGCGTCAGCAACGAGGAGCTCTGCCCCAACAGCTCGTCGGGCGTGCAGCTCGCGCTCGGAGCCACGCACGCGGCGGCGATCGACCTCAACACCGCGTGCACCAGCTTCTGCTACGGCCTCGCGACCGCGACCGCGATGATCCGCACGGGCATGATCCGCAACGCGGTCGTGATCGGCGTCGAACTCATCAGCCGCTACATGGACTGGAGCAACCGCAACGTCGCTGTGCTCTTCGGTGACGGCGCCGCGGCCGTCGTGCTGCAGGCCTCCGACAACGAGGAAGGCATGCTCGGCTCAGTGCTCGGCTGCGACGCCGAGGCGCGGCAGACGTTGCGCGTCCGCGGCTTCGGCTGCGGCTACGCGGGCATGGGCATCACCTTCGGCGACACGCTCTGGGATTTCGACGGGCAGTCGATCTTCAAGCGCGCGGTGAAGGCGATGGCCGACGCATCGGTGCGCGTGCTCGCGGAGAACGGCGTGAGCGCGGAGGAGGTGAGTCTCGTGATCCCACACCAGGCGAACCTGCGCATCATCGAGTCGGTGGCGAAGTACGCCGGCATCCCGATGGAGAAGGTGATCGTCACAGTGCAGAAGTACGGCAACATGAGCGCGGCGACGGTACCCGTGGCGCTGGTCGAAGCGCTCGAGACGGGGCGCATCACGCCGAATAGCTGGATCCTCATGCCCGCGTTCGGCGGAGGACTCACCTACTGTTCGCTGCTCGTAAAGTGGGGCTCGCGCGTGACGCCGCTCGGGAAGAGCGAGGCGGCGCTGCCGCCGGTGACCGAGACTGCGCTGGAGATGGTGAACCGCATCCGCGCAGGCCAGGATCCGCATGGCCGTTCGCTGGCTGGGTTGATGCAGCCGGTGTTTGTGGAGCAGAGGATGGGCTTGAAGAAGTGAGGGGTGAGGTAACAACCGCAACCCCCACCCCCCAACCCCAACCCCCTACAGGCCCGGACCGCCGTAGCGGGGCCCCGCGCCCGGTACCGCGGAGCACGCGGCGGCCCAGGCGC
>JANOTV010000038.1:0-2567 GCA_031416495.1 Gemmatimonadota bacterium | reverse complement strand
CCAGACGTTCGCGCCGGACTCTCCGACGGTGCCAGTCGGCACATCTCGGAGGGTGACGTCGAGCCGAGGCGATAACGTTTGGTGGCGGTGAACGGCGCGTGGCACCATCATCGCTTCAACATCATCATCGTCACCCTCGTCATCATCATCCTGTTCATGTTCCTGCGGACGTTTCGCCGCGCGTCCGGGGAATGAGGCCCAAGTCGAGCCCGAGGGTCTGGAGCATCCGGAGTGCGGTTTCCATCCCGAGTTGCAGTCGTTTTCCGCGTTCCGTCTCGTTCCAGAGGCGCGGGCTCACTCCAGCGAGCGCGGCGGCTTTCTGTTGGGTCAGATGGCGCGCGCGGCGTGCGGCGCGCAGGACGGCGCCGAACTCTTCCGGGGTCTGGATGATGTGTGGTGTGCGTTCCATGGCTGTGAAGATTACATAAAGGGAAAAATACGTGATTTCTTACGAAATATTACGTAAGGGGAATAAAAGGACATTTGTGCTATAAATTTACATAAAGGTAATGTCCGGCGCAACCACGGAGGATTGTCGCACGGGGAGCCCGGCGAAAGCGGCGCGCCGCACCATGACTCTCGCTCGGCCCGGAATGGACGAGATGCGTGCAAACTTCACTCACAGCGAAGCAGTGTATCGCCCACTCGGATCTTCGTCAGAACGACATTCCACCCGAACGGGAAGGCGATGGAACCATGGGAGCAATCGTAGCCGAACGCGGCCCGGGTTGGCGAGTGGGATACGTCTCCTTGAGGCGCAGATGAGCGCCGAATCGGAGTCGCCGCCGGACGAGTATGACCCGCGAGCTGCATCGGCGTCGGGGAGAGACTCGTTGCTCGAAGCGATCGCAAAGGAGGAAGGGCGCTTGGCGAAGCTCGAGCACCAACAGGCCGAGGCGCGCGCCGGGCTCACGGATCTTCGCGCCCTACTCGCCAACCTGGGGCCAGAGCGCAGGCAGCCCTCACCACTGCCAGTACTCACCAACGGGGCAGTACCTGAGACCCCGGCAGACAAGGTGAGGCTCTTCTCGAGCCTCTTCCGCGGCCGTCCTGACATCTACGCGACGCGCTTCGTCAGCAAGAAGTTGGGGAAACCGGGCTACACCCCGGCCTGCTCGAACAAGTTCGTCCCCGGTGTCTGCGAGCTGCCGAAGGTGAAGTGCGGCGAATGCACGAAGCAGGCGTTTCGCCCCTTCGGCGATACCGCCGTGCTCGCACACCTCAGGGGCCGGCACGTCATGGGCGTCTACGCCATGCTCGAAGACGAGACCTGCTGGTTCCTCGCGGTCGACTTCGACAAGAGCACGTGGACGGAGGACGCGCGCGCCTTCGTGGAGACGTCTCGCCGACTCGGATTGCCGGCGGTGGTCGAACGCTCGCGCTCTGGAAACGGCGCGCATGTCTGGTTCTTCTTCTCGGCGCCGGTCGCGGCCTCGACGGCACGGAAGATGGGCTGCCATCTCATCACCGAGACGATGGCCCGCCGACACGAGCTCAGCATGGATTCGTATGACCGACTCTTTCCAAGTCAGAACACGATGCCGCGTGGCGGTTTCGGCAACTTGATCGCGCTGCCGCTCCAGCACGGTCCACGACAAGAGGGGAACTCCGTCTTCCTCGACGACGACTTCATCGCGCTCCCAGACGATCGGCAGTGGGCGTTCCTCGCGTCCGTGGCGCGCATCGACCCGATGACCGTCGAGCGGATCGCTTCCGAGGCCACCCGCACGGGAAGTGTCGTGGGACTGCGCCTCGCCGACGCGACAGACGAAACGGAGGTCACCGATGCCATGCCGTGGACCCGCATGCCCTCGGGGAAGCCACTCGCGCCGCGCATCGCGGAGCCGCTGCCGAACCGGATTGCCGCCGTCCTCGCCCACCGACTGTTCGTCGAGAAGGCCGGCCTGCCGTCGCCGCTCCTGAACCAGATGAAGCGCCTCGCCGCCTTCCAGAACCCAGAGTTCCACAAGAAGCAGAGCATGCGCCTGTCCACCGCGATGACCCCCCGCGTGATCAGCTGCGCCGAGGATCTCCCGCTGCATGTGGCGTTGCCGCGCGGCTGCCGGCGCGCACTCGAGGAGCTGTTGCGCGGCCACGGCGTGGCCTTGGATGTAGAGGACCAACGGAATCAAGGAGCTCCACTCGAGCTGCGCTTCGAGGGCGTGCTGACCGCGGCTCAGGAGCAGGCGGCGCGAGCGCTGCTTGCGCACGATACCGGCGTGTTCGTCGCTCCGCCGGGCGTCGGGAAGACCGTGCTTGGGGCGTACCTCGTCGCCGCGCGCGCGTGCAGCACGTTGGTGCTGGTCCACCGCAGGCCTCTGCTCGACCAGTGGCGCGCCCAGCTCTCGATCTTCCTCGGCATCGCGCCGAAGGAGATCGGACAGGTCGGCGCGGGCAAGCGTGCGCCCACCGGTCGGATCGACGTGGCGATGATCCAGAGCCTCGTCCGCAAGGACTCCGTGGCCGACCTGGTTACGGGGTACGGTCAGGTGATCGTCGATGAGTGCCACCATCTGCCGGCGGTCTCGTTCGAGCGCGTCATTTCGGAGGTCAAGGCGCGCTTTGTC
>JANOTV010000037.1:0-18864 GCA_031416495.1 Gemmatimonadota bacterium | reverse complement strand
GCCACGAGCGTCACCGGCGTGCCGACCGGTGCCATCGCGATCACCGCGACCTCGGTCTCGAGCACGATGCGCGTCCACTGGCCGAGCCCGAAGTGCCGCATCGCGCGCTCCGCCTCGTCGCTCACGCCGGAGAGATGTGCGCCGATGACCGCGCCGAGGTCGGTGCCGTCCGCGGTGTGGTAGCGCCCGGCCACGACGACGCCGTCGGCTTCCAGCAGCAGCGCGACCTGCGTCGTGTCGCCGAGGATCTCGTCGAAGAGCGTGTCGGGGGACGCGGGCGCTGCAGAGGTGGGACGCGCCGGCGGAGCGGCCTCCGCTTGAGCGGCCTCCGCTTGAGCGGACGCGTCTCCCGCATCCCCACCCTCCGCACCCAGCGCGCGCGCCATCGCCGCCCGCACCGCGTCGATCGCCGCCTGCACGCTCGCATCCTCGGGATCATCCGCGCTCGCCTGCTCCAGATGCCCCAACGCCTCGGTGAGCAAGCCGCGGCGATACATGATGAACCCGAGCCCGCGATGCGCCGTCCCGAAGGCCGGCGCCAACTGGAGGACCCGCTCCCACGCGGCGGTGGCACGTGCTTCATCGCCCTGCGCCAGCGCGATGCGCGCCACGAGGTCGTGCGCGTCGGCGCGCGCGGCATGTCGCGCCGCGCCGCGCTGCGCGACGCGCTCCGCGTGCGAGAACTCCCCGCGCGCGAGCAGCGCCTCGGCGAGCGGCAGGAACACCAGGCTCGACGGATCGGCCGCGAGCGCGTCGCTCATCGCGCGGATGTCGTCAGCGGCCATCGGGCGCCTCACGCGTGAGCACTTCGTGCAGGCGCCGCGCGGCCTCGATGCCCTCGCGGATCGCCGCGGCGCCGGGATACGTCGGCGTCGTCTCGATGAACCGGCGCCACTCGGCCACGCCACCGGCGATATCGCCGCGACGGAATGCCTCGGCACCGTTCATGAGCGGGCCCGGGAGGGTCGCGACCGGCGTCGGCATCGACGAAGGCATGGGATCGGCGGGCAGCGGACGCGGCCCCCCGTCGCGCTCCGGTGTGCGGAGCGTGATCACACCGGTGCTCACGAGTCCGTACCCGACGCGCGCGACCGCGAACTCGTTCATCGCGACCTTCGAGGAGATCTCGCGAAGGTCGTACTCCCCGTCGATCGTCGCGAGCACCTGCCACTCGTGCGGCAACAGGTCGAGCAGCGCGGGATGATCGGAGTCGACGGGCGAGAGCTCCGGGATCACGGAGAGATTGGGCACGCGGTCCGCGATGCGTGACCATTCGTCGATCCGGCGTGCGCCTTCCATCAGCAGCGATTCGGTCGAGAGCGGCGCGCCGGCGTCCTGCATCAGCTCCTCGGAGAGGCCCTCCTCGAACCGGAAGAACCCCTCGCGCCACGACATCAGCTCAAAGACCACCGCCTCCACCTGGAGGCGCATCTGCCGCTCGACCTCCTTGTGCGTGACAAGCCCGAGCGCGATCAGGATCTCGCCGAGTCGGCGGCGGTCCCCGCCATCCTGCTCCGCCTTCGCGAGCGCCATGTCGGCATCGGTGAGCCGTCCCGAGCGCACGAGCAGGTCGCCGATGCGATGCGGGTTCGAGCGGATGGACGCCGAGACGATGCGACCCTTCTCGAACAACACCGTGCCTTCGTTGTCGCGCAACTCGGAGGTCACGCGCAGCGTGCCCGTCTTCCGGCTCAGGTCGAGGAGCTGGAAGACATCATGGATGCCGAGTTCGCGAAGCGGGCCTTCGATCGCCATCAGTCCACCACGCCGGCGCTGACATCGAGCTGGTGCTGCACCACGCGCGCCTCGCGGAACGCGCGTCGTGCATACTCGCTCGAGGGTTCGAGTTCGCCCACGCGGCGGAAGCTCGCGATCGCCTCGCGGTGCCGCTGCTGGTGCGCGAGCAGCAGCCCCTGATGGAAGATGGCCGGCACATGGTTGGGATCGAACCGCAGCACGCGGTGCACCGCGATGGCGGCATCCGCCACGCGACCCGTCTCGTGCAGCAACTCACCGAGCGCGATCAGGCCGTCGAAGCTGTACGGGTCGCGCTCGAGGAACTCCACCAGCAGCACGAGCGCCTCGCGCGGGCGCTGCTCCACGCGGTAGAGCCCGGCGAGCGTGAGCGTCGCATCCACGTACGTCGGCACGGACTCAAGCGCCGCGAGCAGTTCAGTCTGCGCGTCGGGGTAATCCCCGCGCTGGATCAGCAGCTCCGCCAGGTCATGGCGCACCGCGGCGAAATCCTCATCGAGCGCGAGCGCATGCCGATACGCGGCGATCGCCGCGTCCACGTTGCCCATCGCGCGCGTGATGTTGCCCATGCCGCGCAGCACATCGGCGCGCTGCGGCGCCACACGACGTGCATGATCGAGCGCCGCGAGCGCACCCGCCGAATCCCCGCCCTCGAAACGCGCGGTCGCCGCGAGCATGAGCGCATCGGGATCATCGGGCGTCGCATGCAGCAGCGATTCCGCCGCCATGCCGGCATCGAGCGCACGGCCGAGCATGATGAGCGCCTGCGTCTCGCCCTTGAGCGCGCCGCTGTGCGCCGGACGCGCGGCGCGCGCCGACACGAAGCGCTCCAGCGCGTCACCCCATGCGCCCTGGCGGCCGAACGCCTCGCCCAACAGCACATTGCCGTCGACGCGGTCCGCGCCACGCGCGAGCACGCGGTTGGCCTCCGCCATCGCACGGTCGAGCAGTCCCTGCGAGAGGAAGTCGCGCGCCATGCCGAATGGATCGGCGTCCGGCTCGACGACCTCGGCCTCCTCCACCGTCGGCGACCCGAGGTCGCGGAAGATCGAGTCGAGCAGGCCCGGATCGAACGTGAACGCCTCGACCTCACCCGTCAGCCGGTGCTCACCGCCCAGGTCCGGCACGACCGAGAGATCGGCATCCTCGTACTCGAGATCGATCGCGAGCGAGAAGCGCTGCGCGACATAGTAGGGATCGAGTTCGAGCGCGCGCTTGGTCTCGCGCAGCGCGCCGTCGAAATCACCGAGGTTCGAGAGCGTGAAGCTGAGGTTGTAGTGCGCTTCCGCGTGGTCCGGCGCCGCCTGGATCGACTTCGCGAACGCGGTCCGCGCGTCGGCGAACTGTCGCAGCTCGGCGAGCACCACACCGATGCCATTCCACGCGACCGGCTGCTCCGGCGCCGTCACCAGCACCTGCCGGTATGCCTCGAGCGCGAGCTGAAAGCGATGCGACCGCACGAGCAGCAGCGCGAGGTTGAGTCGCGCGCGCACGAACGATGCGTCCGCCGAGAGCGCATCGCGGAACGCGTCCGTCGCCTCCTCATCCGCGCCGGAGTGGAAGAGCGCCACGCCGAGGTTGTTCCGCGCGAGCGCATACGCGGGGTCCACCACCAGCGCGCGCCGGTAACTCTCCGCCGCGAATTCGTACTGGCCGCTCTGGTGCAGCGCGACGCCCCGCTCGTTCCACAGCTTGGGACTCTGCGGGCGATCGCGCAGCAGTTCGTCGTAAAGTGGGATCGCCGCATCCGGCGCCTTCTGCAGCAGGTGCAACTCGGCCATCGCCTGCAGCACGAGCGCGCGGTCCTCGCCGCTGGCGAGCGCCGCGCTGAACTCGCGCATCGCCTCCACGAACATTCCCCGCTGGCGGTACGCGACCCCGAGCGTGTAGTGAGCGAGCGGCTCGCCCTCCGCGATGCTCATCCGCGCCTGCGAGCGGCGCGCCTGACGGCCCGGCAGCAGCTCCTCGTACTTGCGCGGATCGTACTGGTCGAGCGAGAGGTTCGCCTGTGCGCGCGCGAACGCTGGATTCAGCTGCACCGCGCGCTTGCCCGCCGCGCGCGCCTCGTCGTGACGTCCCATATCGCCGAGCACGAACGAGAGCAGGAAGTACACGTCCGGATTGTCCGGATTGAACCGGATGGCCTGCCGCAGCGACTCGAGCGCGCCGTCGAAGGCGCCCTGGTTGTAGAGTGCCTCGCCGAGATAGAAGTGCAGCAGCGAGCTCTCGCGATCGAACGTGAGCGCCTCGGTGAACCATCGCACCGCCTCGCCCAGCCGGCCACTCGCCTTCTCTGCGAGTCCCAGTTGGCTCATCGCCCCGACGTCGTGCGGCCGCACAGCGAGGATCGCGAGGAACTCGGGGATCGCCGCCTCATGCTCGCCGAGCAGGGCGAACGCGCGCCCGAGCTCCCAGCGCGCCTCGCGATCATTGGGACGCGCGCGGATCGTCTCTCGCAGTTCGCGCACGCGCTCGTCGTAGTAGCCCGTGTTGTGGTACGCGACCTCCAGATTGCGCTGCGCGACCTCCATCTTGGAATCGATCTCGAGCGCGTGCGTGAACGCCGTCACCGCCTCCTGCCAGAGCCCCTTGTTGAAATAGAGGACACCGAGATTGTTGTGCGCGCCGGCGTCGTTGGGGTCGATACGGTGCGCAAAGCCCCGCAGGACCTCGCGATCCTTCGGCGACATGCGGGAGGCGGTGCTGGCGACGGTCACGCGACGCGGATCGCCCGGAGGATGGCGCGGAGGCTCGGTGCGTCCGGCAGCAGCAGGAAGAAGCCGCGCAGCCGCTCGCCGTGGTCCTGCAGCGTGAACTCGCACTCCACGCAGAACACGTACTCGTCGTCCTGCGAGATCTCGAGAAACGTGGAATTGAGCACGGCATCGCTCATGTCCACCGCGAGACTCGGCGGCGACGGCAGGAGCGTCATCTGCATGAAGTCCGCGAGCGCGTTGAGGTAGGCCGCGGCGAGGATGTTGCCGGCCTCCTTGATCGCCGATTCCTCGATCGGCCCGAGCACCGTGACCGGCTTGCGCATCATGAGCCCGGCCACGCGCATCGCGATCGGCTTCGGCATCACGAGCAGCGTCAGGCCGGAGAGGTCGCCCTCCATGCGCATCAGCACGGCCGCCACCGGTTCTTCCGGGCCCGAGACCTGGTTGGGCACCTCGCCGAGGGGCGCGATGGTCACGCGCGGGACGCTGATCATGATGCGCTCATCGGTGATCTGCGACAGCGCCGTCGCGGCGTGGCCGGCACCGATGTTGGCCACTTCGCGCAGCGCATCGAGCTGCTGCGGGCTCAGGCGGCGAAGGTCAGTCGACATGTGAGGCTCCCATCAGAGAATGCTCCCGACGTCCACGATGAGCGCGGGGGCGCCGTCGGCGAGGATCGTGGCGCCGCTGAACAGCTGCAGGCCTCCGCGCACGGCATCGAACGGCTTCACCACGATGTCCTCCTGGCCGGTGAGCTCGTCCACGACGAGTCCGGCGCGGCGGTCACCGCGTGCTATCACCACGATCTCCTCGACGCGCGGTCGCGCGTCGTGAGGCAGCCGCACGACGTCGCGCAGGTGGAAGAGCGGCATCACCTCGTCGCGCAGCAGCAGCATCTCGCGTCCCTGCACCATGCGGATCTCGGCGGGCCCACGCTCCATCGTCTCGCGCACGTGCGTCATCGGCAGCGCGTAATGCTCCCCGCCCACGCGGGCGAGCAGCGCGCGCACGATCGCTAGCGTGACGGGCAGGCGGATGGTGACGGTCGTGCCAACACCCGACTGCGTCGCGATCTCGAGCGTGCCGCCGAGCGTCCGCGTGCGCGCCTGCGCCGCGTCGATGCCCACGCCGCGCCCGCTCACGTCGGTCACCTTCTCGGCCGTCGAGAAGCCGGGATGCGAGATGCAGCGCAAGAGCAGGTCGTCGTCGAGCCGCGTGGAACCCGCGTCCACCAAATTCAGCGCGATCGCGCGCGCGAGCACCCGCTCGCGGTCGATGCCGCGCCCGTCGTCGCGCACGGTGATGACCACCGACGAGCGGTCACGCTGCGCCGCGAGTGTGAGGCGGCCCGCGCGCGCCTTCCCCGCCGCTTCGCGCACGTCGGGCCGCTCGAGTCCGTGGTCCACCGCGTTGCGCAGCAGGTGCACCACCGGCTCGCCGATCTCGTCGAGCACCGAACGGTCGAGCTCGATCTCCTTGCCTTCGATGGAGAAGAGCACGTCCTTGCCGAGCTGCCGCGCGACGTCGCGCACGAGACGCGGGAAGCGGTCGAACACCTGCCCGACCGGCACGAGCCGGCTCGTCATGATCTCCGACTGCAACTGGCCGATGAGGCGCGTCGCGTCTGCCATCGCGTCCTGCAGCGGCGCATCGGCCGATGGACGCGTGAGCGCCTGCAGCCGGCCGCGCACGATCACGAGTTCGCCGATGAGGTTGAGCAGCGAATCGAGACGCGAGAGCTCGATGCGCACATGGCGCGCGCGAGGCGCCTCGGTGTGCACCGTCGGGCGGCCGAGTTCGTCGAGCCCGAGCTGGTCGGTGATCCGCCGGTTGCGCGGCGGCGTGACGTCCGGCGCGACATCCGGCGCCTCGCGCCGCCTCACCACCACCGACTTCACGTCGCCCGCGCTGCGCACGGCGCGCTCCACCTCCGCCTCGCCCGCGCTCGTCGCGAGCAGCACGCGGAAACTCTGCGGCAGCACTGCCGTCTGGAGCGCCTCGACCGACGGCACGCAGCTCCTGATCTCGCCAAGCTCGCGCAACCGCTGAACCGCCATGAACGCGCGCACGCCGGGAAGCATCGCCTGCGGTTCCTGCTCCACCGTGATGAGCATCCCCTCGCCATCGAGCGCGGCTTCCGCCTCGACCACCGTGGGGAGCGCGACGATGTCGCTCAGGCGCCCGACGCGGAACTCCGCCGTCGAGCGCCCGCCCGCGACATCATGCAGCCGCTCGAGCGCGCGCTTCATCGACTCCGACATCGCATCGTGTTCGCGCGCGCCCTCCACGCCGGCCTCGAGCGCATCGGCAGCGGCGAAGAGCGCATCCATCAGGTCGGGCGACAGTCCCTGCTCGCCATCGCGCACGCGCTCGAGGAGCGACTCCATCTCGTGCGAGAACTCGGCGACGGCGGAGTAGCCCATCGTCGCGCTCATACCCTTGATGGTGTGCACACCGCGGAAGATCGCGTCGACCGGGTCGCGCGTCGCCTCGCCCTGCTCGAGTGCGAGCAGCGCGCGGTTGATGGCCGAGAGCTGGTCACGGCTCTCGGTGCGGAACAGTTCAGCGTATCGCGACGGATCCACTTCGCGTCGCTAGCCGAGGACTCGCTGCACCGCCTCCAGCACGCGGCTTGGCTGGAAAGGCTTCACCACGAAGTCCTTCGCACCCGCCTGGATGGCCTCGACGACCAGCGACTGCTGGCCCATCGCGCTGCACATGAGCACGCGTGCGTTGGGGTCGAACTTCGTGATCTCACGCACCGCATCGATCCCGCCCATGTCGGGCATGACGATATCCATCGTCACCAGGTCGGGACGCAGCGCCTTGTAGCGCTCGACCGCCTGGGTACCAGTCTCCGCTTCCCCGACGATCTCGAAACCAGCCTGCTGGAGAATGTCGCCGACCATCGTCCGCATGAAGATCGCGTCGTCGCAGATGAGCACCGTTGGAGCCACGCTTCACCCGTCCATTCGAAAAGGTCGTATGATCATCTCGGCGTCCATCAGGAGCGCCGTGCCATCGCGCAAACGCACCATCCCCACCACCAGTCCCTCGGCGGACCTCGCACCGTCCACCGGTTCCACCCGCGCGTCCTCCGCGAGCGCCACCGATTCCACCGCATCCACGCGCACACCGAGCGAGCGCGTGCCCGACTCCAGAACTATGACTGACTGCGCGGCACCGGGCCCAAGACCGAGGCGATTCGCCAGGTCGACGACCGTCAGCACACGGCCGCGCAGGTTGAGCAATCCCAGCACCCACGCAGGCGCCCCAGGAAGCCGTGTCACCGGTCTCGAGGGGATGATCTCGCGCACCGCGGCCATCCCCCATGCAACTCGCTGCCCGCCCACTCTCGTTATGAGGTAGCGCGGAGCGGCTGGATCAGCCGATTCCTCTATAGAAGCCAAGGTACTCCAGCGGATCAGGGTGGGTAAGCCACGATGGTTCACCGGCGGCAGCAGCCAGTGATCTCCGCAGGTCCTCGGGGAGCGGCGACCTCAGGTCCAGCAGTTCACCGCTCACCGGGTGATTAAAGACGAGCCAGGCGGCATGAAGGAAATGTCGCTTGGGCGGAAGGTCCATCAGGCGGCGTCCCCCGCCCCCTCCGTACGTGTCGTCACCGACCGCCGGATGGCCGATCGCGGCGAGGTGGACCCTGATCTGGTGGGTGCGGCCGGTGTGCAGATGCGCACGCAGGAGGTCCACCGAATCGAAGCGCGCAAGACGCACGAAATCGGTCTTGGCGGTGCGTCCCTCGGGACGCACGGCGATGCGCGTGCGGTCATTGGGGTCGCGCGCGAGCGGTTTGTCCACGGTCACGCGGTCCTCGTCCAGATGACCCCAACTCAGGCAGGCGTAGCGCCTCGAGATGCGCCGCGCGGCGATGGCGGCGCTGAGGATGCGGTGCGCGCGATCGGTCTTCGCGACCACGAGCAGCCCCGAGGTCTCCTTGTCGAGTCGGTGCACGAGCCCCGCGCGCTCGGGACCGCCGCCCGCGGCGAGTCCCTGCCCGCGGCCCATCAGCGCATTCACGAGCGTGCCGGTCCAGTTGCCCGGCGCCGGATGCACCACCATGCCCGCCGGCTTGTCGATGACCACGAGTTCTTCATCCTCGTACGTCACGCGCAGTGGGATCTGCTCTGCGGTGATCTCGCGGCCGACCGGCGCGGGGATCGTGAACTCCACCAGCGCACCCGGCTCCGGACGGAAGCTCGCACGCTCGGCGCGGCCATCCACGGTCACACGACCGGTGGCGATGAGTGTCGCCGCCTGGGTGCGCGAGAGTCCGGATGCCTGCACGAGGAGCAGGTCGAGCCGCTGCTCGACCTGCTCTGCAGCTGCCGTGAAGCGGTGGGATCCCGGCGGGAGCGGCTCGCGCTCAGGCGTCAACGACGCGCGCCGGTCAACGGGACGGGGCCGCATCGGCCCCGCGGGATGTCTCGAGCCGCTCGGCGGCGACGCGCGCGTCTTCCTCACGCCAGAGCACGATCGCGAGCAGCACCGCCCCGCAACTCACGGCGATGTCGGCCACGTTGAATGTCGGCCAGCGCCATGCGCCCACACCCACATCGAGGAAGTCCACGACGCCTCGCGAGGACCGCACGCGGTCCATGAGATTGCCGAGCGCGCCGGCCATGACCATCGCGATGGCGATGACCTTCAGGCGTTCACCCGACCGGCTCGCGCGATACATGCGCCAGAGCACCACCACGGCGATGATCGTGAGCACGGTGAAGATCCAGCGTGACCACGGGCCGAGGTGGAGACCGAACGCGGCGCCGGGATTGTAGACGAGCGTGAGTCGAACGACCTCGCCCAACACCGGATGCGGTACGTACGCCGGCGCGAGCCGGTCGACCGCGAGCATCTTGGTGAAGGCGTCAGCCAGCACGATCCCGCCGACGATCGAGACGAATCGCGGCGTATCCATCGGAGCGGTGCTCACTTCTTGCCTTCTTCTTCGCGCTGCTTGCATGCGATGCAATAGCGCGCGTGCGGGAGCGCGTCGAGACGGGCGAACCCGACCTCGCCCCCGCACTGGTGACACTTCCCGAACTCGTCGGGCGTGCGGTAGAGTCGGCGGAGCGCCTGGTCCACATGCCACAGAAAGCGGCCTTCCTTCGACGCGAAGAGGAACGCCTTCTCGCGCTCCATCGCATCGGTGCCCTGGTCGGCCATGTGGAACGAGTACGCGCTCAGGTTGCCATCGGCGCCCTGCGGCGTGTTGCCAAACGTCTCGTCGTAGTGGCCGAGTTCCTTCAGCACGCGCCGGCGCTCTTCCAGCAGGCGCTTCTCGAAGTAGGCGATCTGCTTCTTCGCAAGCGGCTTGAACTTCTTCTCACCGGCGGCAGTTGGGGTCGGCATCTCAGGTATCCTTGATAAGAGCAATGCGTACGACGGAGCCGTCGAGCTCGATCTCGGCGTTCCCCGACCACGCGGGAGTCTCGGGCAGCGAATCGCCGATCGCAATCGGCTCCCGGGCCAGCACCTCGCGGGCAATCCAGGCCTGATGCGCCCGGAAGGCCTCTTGCACCTCCACCGGCGCGGCGATCGCGAGGAGGATCCGGTCGCTCACATCGAGCCCCGATTCCTTCCGCAAGCGCTGCACACGGCTCACCACTTCCCTCGCCATGCCCTCGGCGCGCAGTGCCGGCGTCACCGCCGGATCGAGCGCGACCGAGAATCCTTCGCCCTGCTGCACCACCATCGCCGTCGACGCGCGTGCCGTGATCGTCACACGACCGGCATCGAACTCCACCGGGCCATGGCCCGGCACGTCAGCAGTGACCGTGCCGCCCTGCTCGATGGTGCGCAACGCTTCCTGCGAGAGCGACTCGACGACCGATTTCGCCGCCTTCATCGCCGTTCCAAGTACCTTCCCAAGCACCGGAAAGTTCGGCTTGCCCTCGAGCCGCACCCAGTCGGCCGCCGAATCGGCGAATACTACACTCTTGATGTTGAGTTCGGTCGCGACGATCGGTGCGATCGTCGCCTGCCACTCGGTCGTGACGCCGGGCGTCACGCAGGTGAGCGTACCAAGCGGCTGGCGCACGTTGATGCCCGCGACTTCGCGCGCGGCGCGGCCGAGCGTCGAGAGCGTGCGCGCGGCGCGCATCGCGGCTTCGAGCGTGAGATCGCGCATCGCCAGGCCACGCACCGCGCGCTCACCGCGACCGAACGGCGCGAGGTGCACCGACTCGCCACTCAGCTCCAGATGGATCCAATCCGACACGTACGGTGCGAACGGCGCGAGCAGACGGCAGGTCACGAGCAGCACTTCGTGCAGCGTCGCGAAGGCCGCGCGGTTGTCATCGCCCGTCACGTCGTAGAACCGCGCACGCGACTGCCGCACATACCAGTTGGCGACGTCCTCGATCACGAAATCCATGAGCGCGCGCGAAGCCGCCGTCGCATCGAAGGCTTCGAGATGCGCGTCCACCGTCGCTTCCGTCGCCGCAAGGCGCGAGAGCACCCACCGGTCGAGCACCGGCCGCGCAGGCGCGGAAGGATCATCCGCCGACGGACTCCAGCCGAAGTTCGCGTACTGCGCGAAGATCCCGCTGTACACGTTCCGCAGCGTGACGAGGAATCGCCCCGCGGTCTCGCGGATCACCGACTCGTCGAAGCGCCTCGGCACCCACACCTGTGAACTCGACATCAGGAAGAGCCGCACCGCGTCCGCCCCGTGGCGCGCGAGCACCAGATGTGGGTCCACCGTGTTGCCCTTCGACTTGGACATCTTCTGTCCGTTCGCATCGAGCACGAGGTCGTTGACGACCACCGCGCGGTACGGCGCTGCTCCATCGTTCGACTCGTTGCCGGGCAACGCATCGCCGAGTCCCGTCGCGATGGCGAGCAGTGAGTAGAACCATCCGCGCGTCTGGTCCACGCCTTCGGCGATGAAATCCGCCGGGAAATGGCGCGCGACCTTCTCCGCGCTGCCCGGCCGGTGCGGAAAGCCCCATTGCGCGAACGGCATCGAGCCCGAGTCGAACCAGGTGTCGATCACCTGCGGGACGCGACACATCGTGCCCCTGCCACTCGGCGCGGGCCAGCGGTACTCGTCCACGCTCGGCTTGTGCGGATCGAAATCGCCGGGCAGTGCACGACCGACCCTGGCCGCGAGCTCGGCGAACGATCCGATCACTTCCATCTCCGTCGCGTCCTCGTCGTTCACCCACACGGGCAGCGGCGTGCCCCAGTAGCGGTCGCGAGAGATCGCCCAGTCGATGTTGTTCTCGAGCCAGCCGCCGAAGCGGCCAGCACCCACCTCGGGCGGATTCCAGTGCACCTGCGCATTGCGCGACATCATCGCATCGCGGTAGGCCGACGTACGGATGAACCAGCTCGTGCGCGCGTAGTAGAGCAGCGGCGTGCCGCAGCGCCAGCAGTGCGGATACGGGTGCAGGAACTTCTGCGACTTCCAGAGCTGGTCGCGACGCTCGAGCTCTTCGATGATCAGCGGATCCGCGTCCTTCACGAACTTGCCACCCACGAGCGGCATGTCCGCGGGGAACTCGCCGCGACCGTCGACAGGATTCACGAACGCGAGTCCATGACGCTGTCCCGCCGCGTAATCGTCGGCGCCGAAGGCAGGCGCCATGTGCACGACGCCGGAGCCATCGTCCGCAGTGACGAACTCCTCGCCGACGATCACCTCGCGCACGCCTTCTTCCGGATATTCCACCCAGTCGAGCGGGCGCTTGTAGCGCCTGCCGACGAGGTCAGTGCCCTGCATCGTCGCGATCACGTCCCAGCGCTGATCGAACTCCGCGCCGAGCACGGCGGCCGCGCGCGATGCCGCGAGGATGATCGTCCAGTCGCTGACATTCTTCTTGCGCAGCTCGACGTACGCGAGCTCCGGGTTCACCGCCAGCGCGACGTTCGATACGAGCGTCCACGGCGTCGTCGTCCACACGATGATGCGGCGACGAGGCGCGCCCTCCGCACCGACGAGATCCATGCCGACGTAGACGGATGGATCCTCGACATCCTCATAGCCCTGCGCCACCTCGTGCGAACTGAGCGTGGTGCCGCAGCGCGCGCAGTACGGAAGGATCTTGTGCCCGAGGTACAGGAGATTCTTCTCGTGCAACGTCTTGAGCGCCCACCAGACGCTCTCTATGTACTCGTTCGAGTAGGTGACGTACGGATCCGAGTAGTCGAGCCAGTAGCCCATGCGGGCGCTCACCTGCTCCCAGTCGGCCTTGTACTTGAACACGCTCTCGCGGCAGAGGCGGTTGAACTCGGCGACGCCGATGCGCTCGATGTCCTGCTTGCCGGAGAGGCCGAGCGCCTTCTCGACCTCGATCTCGACGGGGAGTCCGTGCGTGTCCCATCCCGCCTTGCGCGGCACGTGGAATCCCTTCATCGCGCGATGGCGGCAGAAGAGATCCTTCACCGTGCGCGCGAACACATGATGGATGCCCGGCTTGCCGTTCGCCGTCGGCGGTCCCTCATAGAACACCCACGAGGGCGCATCGGCATGCAACCGTTGTGCCGCCTCGAATACGCCATCGCGCGTCCAGCGCTCCGCGACTTCGCGCTCGAGCGCATCGGCGCCGAAGTCGGCGCCGATCATGCGGTAGCGTGCGGCGCTGCCCACGGCGGTCACAGGCGCTCCAGCACACCGCGCACGAGCGCCGTGAGCCTGGGCTCGGCGACGCGCGCGACCGCGAGGATATGATCGAGCGACGCCGGCACCAGCGCGTCCGGAAGGCACTGGTCGGTGATGATGGAGCATCCGAGCACGCGCATGCCACCCTGCACCGCCACGATCACCTCAGGCACCGTCGACATGCCGACGACATCGGCACCCATCGCGCGAAGCATGCGATACTCGGCGCGCGTCTCGAGATTGGGACCCTGCACCGCGATGTAGGTCCCTTCGCGAAGCGTGATGCCCTCCGTGCGCGCGACCGCCCGCGCATGCGCGCGCAGCGCCTCGTCGTACGGCGAGCTCATGTCCGGAAAGCGCGGTCCGAGCGCCGCATCGTGCGGTCCCACAAGGGGATTGTCACCGAGGAAGTTGATGTGATCCGCGATCAGCATGAGATCGCCAGGCGCCCACAACGGATGCATGCCGCCGCTCGCATTGGACACGACCAGCGTGGACGCGCCGAGCGCGCGCATGACGCGCACCGGGAACGTCACCTGCTGCAGCGAGTAGCCCTCGTAGGAATGGAAGCGGCCTTCCATCGCGACGACGCGCTTGCCGGCGAGCGTGCCGAACAGCAGGCGGCCGGTATGCGATTCGACCGTCGAGAGCGGGAAGCCGGGCAACTCGCCGTACGGGATCGAACACTCGACCTCGATCGCCGCGGCGAGACCGCCGAGACCGGTGCCGAGGATGATCGCGACGTCCGGCACGAGCGCCGTGCGCGCGCGCACCGCGTCGGTCGCGAGCGCGATCGTCGCGACCGAGTGGAGCGCGGGCACCGGAGCTGACGCCGCGGAGACGGTCACGCGTCGCGCCTCAACCCTGTGGTCCGGAGTGGTGCAACGGCGCGGGTATGTCGCTGCTCGGCGGCGGCGGCGCCTTCTCGGCGGCGTTCGCTTCGGCGAGATGGCGTTCCGCGAGGATGCGGAGCTGCGCGATGTAGGAGCGTCGCGCGCGGTCGAGCCGCTCGATCTCGGCGCGGAGCGCGCCCATCTGCGAGCGCGCGTCGTCCGCGACGCGTTCGGCCTCGAACTGCGCCTCGCGGATGATGAGGTCGGCTTCCTGCGACGCCTGAGCCTTCATGTCGCCGCGCAGCTGCTGCGCGCTGATGAGCGCATCGTTGAGCGCCTTGTCGCGTTCACGGAAGGCGCGCAACTGCTCATGGAAGCCGCGTGCCTTGGCGTCGAGATCCTGGTTGGCGCGCGCGAGTCGCTCGAGTTCGTCGGCGACCTGTTCACGGAACTGGTCGACCCGCGCCTTGTCGTAGCCGCGTAGTGCCGTGCCGAACTCGAACCGCCTAGCGTCGATCGCGGTGAAGCGGAATACGTCATCTCCTTCCATATGCTCAACCCCTCGCGCCAAAGAGAACCGTGCCTAGCCGGACGATCGTCGCCCCTTCCTCGACGGCCACCTCATAGTCGCCGGACATTCCCATCGAGAGCTCATGCGCGGGAAGACCCGCACCCAACAACACCGACCTCGCGGCGCGCGCACCAGCGAACACCGTGCGCAGTTCGGGCTCGCTGGCCTCGAACGGTGCCATCGTCATCACGCCGCGCACCCGAAGGCCCTCCGCGCGAACCAGTCGCTCCGCGACTGCCTCGAGCGTCGACGGCTCGAACCCGCCCTTCGTCCCTTCCCCTGAGACGTTCACCTGCACCAGTACGTCCAGCGGCACGCCTTCCCGCCGTCCGACCGCATCAACGGCATCGAGCAGTCCGTCACGGTCGAGCGCGTGAAAGAGAGAGAACCGCGTGAGCGCCTTCGCCTTGTTCGTTTGCAGGTGGCCGATCAGGTGCCAGTGGACCTCCACGCTGACGGCGTACTGCGTCCGCAGCGCGTCCTGCTTCCGCAGCGCCTCCTGCACCTTGTTCTCGCCCACATCCTCGAGCCCGGCGGCGACTGCGGCCTCCACCGCCTCCGGACCATGCGTCTTCGTCACGGCGACGATCCGCACCTCCTGCCCATGCCCACCACGACTGATCGCGTCCGCCATGCGGCCGCGAACCTCCGCCACTCGCTCGGACAGCTCGGGAAAGTGCATAGCAGATGAAATTACCGGGCGTCAGCGCTCCGCGAAAGTGACTCAGCGGTGCGAGTTGCTCTCCCGCGCGATTCGGTAGAACACATATGCGACAAGCGCGATCTCGAGGAGATCGCGCCAGCCGAAGGGGAGCAGTGCGTCTGGTGCCACCCTCAGCGCGTCCGCACATCGTCAGCTCGGAACGGCGCCGGTGGCCTCTGGCATCACGCCGGAGATGGCTCAGGTCCGCCAAGCAATGGCACGCGACGCGGTTCGACCACGCTCGCCGACTTCTCCGGCGCAGGCAGTGTGCTCGGCGGATCCTTGCGCGGGGGCAACGCCTCGCCCTTCTCCAGGAAGGCGATGTCATCGCGTGTGAGCGTCTCGCGCTCGAGCAGGGCCATCGCGATCCGATCGAGCAGGTCGCGATGCGTCGTGATGGTGTCCGTCGCGCGGTTGTACGCCTCGTTGATGACCCGCGAGACTTCGTCGTCCACCTGCTGCGCCGTGCGCTCCGAGACCGTGCGACGGCTCGTCAGCTCACGACCGAGAAAGACATCCTGCTCGTTGTCGCCGACCAGCACCGGACCGATCGCGTCCGAGAGCCCCCAATGGGAGACGTAGCGACGGGCCAGGCCGGTCGCGAACTGGATGTCGCTCGACGCACCCGTGGTCACATGGTCGCGACCGAAGACGAGCTCCTCGGCGACACGGCCCCCGTACGCCATCGTGAGACGCGCCTCGAGCTGCTCGCGCGTGACGCTCACGCGATCATCCTCGGGCAGCGTGAAGGCGAGGCCGAGTGCCCGGCCGCGCGGCACGATCGTCACCTTGTGCAGCGGATCGTTGCCCTTCACGCGGATCGCGCACACCGCATGACCGGCTTCGTGGAACGCCGTGAGACGGCGCTCCTCCTCGCGCATCACGAGCGACTTGCGCTCGGCGCCGAGCATGACGCGGTCCTTCGCGTCCTCGAAGTCGACCATGTAGATCTTATCGTGATTGTGGCGCGCCGCGAGCAGCGCGGCCTCGTTCACGAGGTTCGCGAGGTCGGCGCCTGCCATGCCCGGCGTGCCGCGCGCGAGCTTGTGGATATCCACGTCGTCGGCGAGCGGCTTGTTGCGGATGTGCACCTTGAGGATGCCCTCGCGACCGCGGATGTCGGGGGCATCGACGACGATCTGCCGGTCGAATCGGCCCGGACGCAGGAGCGCCGGATCGAGCACGTCGGGTCGGTTGGTGGCGGCGATGAGGATCACGCCGTCATTCGACTCGAAGCCGTCCATCTCGACGAGCAGCTGGTTGAGCGTCTGCTCGCGTTCGTCGTGACCGCCGCCCAGGCCGGCACCGCGATGGCGGCCGACCGCGTCGATCTCGTCGATGAAGATGATGCAGGGCGCGCTGGCCTTGCCCTGTTCGAACAGGTCGCGCACGCGCGACGCTCCGACGCCGACGAACATCTCGACAAAGTCGGAACCCGACATGGAGAAGAACGGACGCCCGGCCTCACCCGCGACGGCGCGAGCGAGCAGCGTCTTGCCGGTGCCCGGCGGACCGACGAGCAGCGCGCCCTTCGGCAGGCGGCCACCGAGCTTCGTGAACTTGGAGGGCTCCTTCAGGAACTCGATGATCTCGCCGAGCTCGACCTTCGCTTCGTCGACACCCGCGACGTCGGCGAACGTCACCTTGGGCGTGTCGCCGGTGAGCAGCTTCGCCTTCGCCTTGCCGAAGGAGAACGCCTTGTTGCCGCCGGCCTGCATCTGGCGGAACAGGAAGATCCAGATGCCGAAGATGATGATCCACGGCAGGATGCTGATCAGCACCGAGCCGATCGACATGCGGCGATCCTCGGCGCGGATGGCGACCTGCTTCTCGCGCAGACGCTCGACTTCCGATTCGCTGTTCGCGACCGGTAGCTGCGTCTGGAAGCGCTTCGCTTCGGTACCGTCAATGAGCACCCCGGCCTTGAACTCACCGGTGAGCTGTGTGCCGCCGATGATCACGACCTTGGCGATGTTGTCCGAGGTCAGCTGCGCATCGTACAGCGAGTAGTCGATCTTGGTGGACTGCTGCTTGCCGCGGGTGGCGAACTGGATGAACATGACCGGGACGAGGATCGCGATCAGCCAGAACGAGAGCGTCTGGGAGAACTTCCCAAATCCGCCGGGCTTGTTTGCAGGAGGTGTCGTGGGTGCCATATCTATATCCTACTGGAGGCTGGCGACGTACGGCACATGGCGGAAGTTCTCCGCGTGATCCAGTCCGTAGCCGACAAGGAATTCGTTGGGAGCATCGAACCCGATGAAGCGCGTGGGATGATGCAGCTCGGTGGCGATATGCTTGTGCAACAGGGCGCAGATCTCGATCGACCGCGGATTCCGCTCGTTGAGGAGCGTCAGCAGCCGCTGCAACGTGCGGCCCGAATCCACGATGTCCTCCACCAGCAGGATGTGCTTACCTGCGAGCTCCGTCTCCGGGTCGTACACCAGCCTGACGTTGTTGGATGACACCATGCCGTCGCCATACGAGGCCGCGACGAGAAAGTCCACATGAAGCGGGCGACGGATCTGCCTGACGAGATCGGCAAGGAAGACGAAACTCCCCTTCAAGAGTCCAAGCACCAGCAGGTCACCGTCAGGATACGCGGCGGTGATCTCGGTTCCCAGCTCGGCGACGCGTCGCGCGATGGTCGCCTCGTCGAAGGCGATCCGCTTCACTGCGCGACCAAGAAGGCGCGGGTCCGCTACGATCTGACTGGCCGTACCACTGGCCGTACCATTTGAGACGAGTGCTGTCATGTGTGCAATATATATCGCCGGACGTGGTTACGACGTTCCCGGACCGTCGATGCGCAGGACGAACGTGTCGCGCGTTCGCTCGATGCGCGCGTTTCCCGAGAGCGGGATCTGCGAACCGGTGGTGGAAACCGGCGCCCACGCGGATGCGCGCATCACGCCTCGTCTGTCCATCGCGAGGCCTAGCCTCGCCGCGACGGCAGGCCAGATGATGCCCCATTCACGCGCTTCAAGATCATCGAACGTCGCGGCGCGCAGCACGGCCACGCGATCGTCGAGTGCCAGATCGCCCTGATCGACCAGGCGGTCGACGAACGACTCGACCCCAGCTCTCCAGTGCCCGGCCCTGGCGGCGAGGTCCGCGAGCCACGCTCGGAAACCAGGCACGGCGGCCTCGAGCGCCGGCAGCAGGTCATGTCGCATGCGGTTGCGTCCGTGCACGCGACTCAGGTTCGAAGGATCTTCGACGAACGGCACCTGGAAGGCGTCGGTGTAGGAGACCACCGCCGCTCGCGAGACGCCGAGGAGCGGGCGCACGATGCGCGACTCGCGTGCGTTCTGCTTGCTCATCCCCGCCAAGCCGCGTGGCCCTGATCCACGAAGGATCCGCTGCGCGACCGTCTCCATCTGGTCGTCCAGCGTGTGCGCGGTGACGATGTCGGCGTCGAGCTCGCGAGACCATCCGTGCAGGAAACGCCAGCGAGCGTCTCGCCAACTGGCCTCGGTGGGAGGCCCCGTGGGGGTCATGCGGCCGGTGACCACAGGGAGCCCGAGGCGACTCCCCTCCCTCTCGACGAGTGCCACCGCGTGCCGGGCGGCGGCACCAGTGGCGTGGTCGAATGTGGCGACGGCGGCGATCTCGCCTGGCCGAAGGCTGGCAAGGGCATGCAGGAGCGCCATCGAATCGCGGCC
>JANOTV010000036.1:0-5633 GCA_031416495.1 Gemmatimonadota bacterium | reverse complement strand
CGCGTTTCGATGTTCCAGATCTCACCTCGAAATTGCGACCGGGCGCTACGAATACCTATAAGCGTATATACGCATATTGCGTAAGGCTTATGCCTACAAGATTCCCGGAGGACCACGACCGGAGATCGTTATACCTGCCCTGCCCCGCGCGTGTGAAGAGATCGAGCGGCACGAGGGTAGGCTCCGCTACTCGGCTCGCGCATGGCGACGCGCACGATCTCGGTGACCGTGCGCGAGCCCGCGCCGGTGGTCAGTGACCAACCGGGGCGCAGCGTGCTCGGCGAGGCCTCGGGATAGGCTGGATAGGAATTCCAATCGCGGTGGGGCAAGCATGGCCCCGCTCCGAGATGCGCGCCACGCCGTTCATGCCCCTACCTGCGTCCGCCCCGCATCGCCTCCAGCCGCTCGAGCAACGCGCCGAGCTGACGCAGCTCCTCGCCGTAGCGAGCCCAGTCTCCTTCGCGCTGAGCATCGATGGCAGCCTGATAGCGACGACGCGCATCGGTGATGAGCGCCTGCATGTCGGCACTCATATCCGTTGTCTCGGCAGCGGCGGTCGCGGCGACCGCGCGCGGCAGCACGTTGCCCTGATCGCCAAAGAGCGCGGCAAGCGCCGCGTCGAACGTCTCACGCATCACCACCTGATTCTGATACGCGACGACGACTCGCTTGAGTTCAGGGATCCGACCGCCTTCTGCCTGCAGGTAGATGGGCTGCACGTACAACAGCGCCGCCTCGATCGGGATCACGAGCAGGTCCCCCCGAATGACCTGCGAGCCGCGTTGATCCCACAGTGAGATCTGGCGCGCGATCTCGGTGTCCTGGCTGATGCGGTTCTCGATCTGCCGCGGCCCGAAGACGAGACTCTGCCGTGGAAAGCGGTAGACACGCAGCTTGCCGTAGTTCTCACCATCGCTACGCGCCACCATCCATGCGGCAAGATTGTCCTTGCCGCGCGGGGTGAACGGCGCCATGTAGATGAACTCCGCCGTCGGCTCATCAGGCAGACGCATGATGATACGGCGCATGAACGGCACCGATCCGTCGGCACGCTCGATCACGGGGATCTGCCACTGGTCCTCGCGGTTGTAGAACTTCTCGGGCGTGTCCATATGGTAGGTGGTATACAGCGCGCTTTGCTGACGGAAGAGATCGTCCGGGTACCGCATGTGCGCCTTGAGCCCGGCGGGCATCGCCTCGAACGGCTGGAAGATGCCCGGGAATATCTTCGCCCACGCCTGTATGATCGGCTCATCCGGGAGCGCGACGTATGCGCTCACGGTGCCGTTGTACGCATCGACCACGACCTTGACGCTGTTGCGCATGTAGCTCGTGCCGTTGAGCATCCGGTACGAGTACGGGTACCTGTTGGTCGTGGTGAACGCATCCTGGATCCAATGCAGCGTCCCGTCGTCGGCGATGACGAGGTACGGATCACGATCGAGCGTGAGGAACGGGAGCGCCTTGCGAACGCGCTCACCGATGTGGCGATGATAGAGGACGCGGCTCTCGGACGTGATGTCGCCCGAGAGAAGGACCTTGGTCGAACCGAAGTGCAATGCCATCAGCGAGCGACGCAGCAACCCTCCGACGGGCACACCGCCCACACCTGTGTACGCACGAAAGACATTCGCCTCGCCCGCGGGATAGTCGAATTCCTTCTGATTCGTGTTCACGAACACGTGCGACGTGGTCAGCTCGCCGTAATAAATCTGCGGAAGCGTGACCTTCAGCGAGCCGACAGTACGCGGCGGCAGATCCTGTACGAAGAGCACGGGCAAGCCCTCTGCCGTCACCTCGTTCACGGGACTCAGCGTGAGCCCCATGCCGTGGGTGAACGTGAGGTGCTCGTTGATGAATGTGCGCGTCGGGAGCGACGCGACGTTCAGTTCGCGAGGGGAGAGCAGGACCTGGCGGTACTTGCCGTCGATCCAGTAGCGATCGTCGTCAACCGAGACGAAGTCGTAGTACGTGCGGATTTCCTGCAACTGCTTGAAGGTGCGCAGCAAAGGGGCACTGTCCCACAGCCTCACATTGTCGATCGTCGGGCCATTGGCGCGGATGTCGTCGATGGTGAGGCGCGCTTCACCATCGAGCTCGCGGACCTCCACATGGTCGAGCGCCCACGCGCGCCGAGTGGCCTCGATGTGATGCGCGAGATACGGTGTCTCCTTCGTGAGCTCTGTCGGTGCCACCACGAACTTCTGGACGAGCCATGGAACCAGGCCCCGTCCCAGCACTCCGACGACCACGAAGCTGCCGATCGCAAGGAACGCATACCAACCGAGCTGCTTCTTGATGGCGCCCACGATCACGAGTGCAGCGGCTACGAGCGCGACAACCGCCGACACCCGCAACGCTGGCAATGTGGCCTGCAGGTCGGAGAAGCTCGCGCCCACCAGAGCGCCAGTCCCCGAGAAGAGGAGGTTGGCAGAATCGACATACCACAACTGGGCCGCCGAGAGCAGGAACCAGACGGCCAGAAGGATCCCAAGGTGACGACCGGCCGAGGGTTCGATGCGCAGACCACGCGGCAGCATGACGACGTCACCGCGCAAGAAGTACAACGGGATCATCAGGGCGAGCGTCAGCGTCAGCACGCTTCGCACGACGCCGACGGCCGCGGAGAGCGCAGGCAAAGTGAAGACGTACCAACCAATGTCGCGTGCGAAGATCGGATCGACCGTGCCGAACTCGGTCCGATTCATGAAGAGCAGCAACGTGTCCCAGCTCGCCATGGCACCGAGTCCCATGACGAGACTGAGTCCGATCGTCACGGGAAGCGAAAAGCGCTTCAGCACACCCGACAGATCCACCGGTGACGGCATGTCTCCGAACCGGACGAGAACAGGTTCCGGCAGCGCCCCTCTCTGTGCGAAGGCCAGATTCGCTGCGAGCACCGTGCCCGCCACGCCTGATACCGCGACGAACAGGATGAGCCGCGTGAACAGCGACCGCGTGAACACGACCTCGTACCCCACCTCGCGGAACCACCAGAGGTCGATGACGAGCCCGGGCAGCACCAGAAGCAGTGCGACCAGAATGGCGATGATGATGGCTAAGCGGGGCACGGTGGTGCTCGACACGAGAGGACTCCGAAGAGGACGATACGCTGGATAAAAAGTTCAATCGCGGTAGGGTAAGTATGGTCCCGCGCCGAGACGCGCGCTACGGGCGTCGTTGCCACGTTGCCACCTGTCGTTGCCACAGGCAACCGCGCTCGGCGTACATCAGGCGGAACGATCATCAGCGCGACGACCAGGATGGAACCCTCCGCATCGAATGCCCCGACGTCGGTCACCGACACCAGACCCATGAAGACATAGTGCAGCACGACAGGCGAGAATCCGAGCGCCGCCGCGAGCGCCGCGTCGAAAGTGAAGAGCTTGAGCTCCTTGATATCAGAATCACAGCACAGGCGTTGAAGTCGCCGGTGCGTCGGCCCATCGTTCTGCCGGCGCGCGCTTGACGCGGGCTTCTCGCTGGCCGCGCCACCCGATGGCCTGGCGCGTCTCCCTCCTTCCCTCCCACCCTCTCCATCGTGGTCACCCTCGCCAGGCGGTTCACCGCGTGAGCCCGATCCTGCTCGTCACCGGCGCCACCGGCTTCGTCGGCTCCGCGCTCGCCGCTCGGCTCGCAGCCGACGGCACTGCGGTGCTCGGTATGACCCGTGACCCCGCGTCGGCGCCACGGATCCCCGGCGTTGATTGGGTGCGCGGTGACCTCGAGGATCCGGCGAGCCTGCAATCGGCCACTCGTGGTGTCGACGCCGTCTTCCATGCCGGTGGAATGGTCGGGCACTTCGGCTGGCGACCCGACTATCTCCGGATCAACGTCGAGGGAACCCGCTCGTTGGTCGCGGCCTGCCAAGCGAATGGCGTGGGCACGCTGATCCACACCTCGACCCCGTCGGTGATCGCCGACGGCAGCGACCACTTCGGCGTGAACGAGGATCACCCGTACTCCCGTCGGTTCGCGTCGCCTTATCCCGAGTCGAAGGCGCTGTCAGAACAACTTGTCCTTGCCGCTCATGGCGGCAACCTGCGCACGATCGTGGTTCGCCCGCACATGATCTGGGGCCCAGGCCGGAGCCAGTGGGTGCAGGGCATGCTGCGGCGCGCCGCGCGGAACGCGCTCTGGCGAATCGGCGCGGGCCACATCCGGATCGGCATGACATACCTCGACGATTGCCTCGAGGCGCACGTCGCGGCTTGGCGCGCGCTCTCGGCCGACGCAAGCGTCGGCGGCGTCCCATACTTCGTCCATGGCGGGGAGCCAATCGACTTCTGGAACTGGGTGGCCGCGTTGAGCCGGGCCTGCGGCTTCTCGCCGATCCGCGGCTCGGTGCCGACGAGCATGGCGATGGCGGCCGCGCAGGCCTGCGACGCCGCGGTCGTGCTCTTGCGTGGGCGAGTCCATCTCCCGATCTCGGCCTACCTGATCACCGAGATCACGACGGAGCATTACAGCGACATCACGCGCGCGCGACAGCGGCTCGGCTTCTCGGCGCGGGTCACGGTCGCCGAGGGCATCGCGCGCATCGCCGCGGCGCACCGGGCGGCCCCGAATGCCGCGAAGGCACCCCGATGACCGACGAGGTCGCGACCGACCGGATGGTCGGCCTCACCCGCATCGAGCGCTTTAACACGCGCGCGGTGGAGCGCTGGCACGCGATCCCGGTCCTCTCGCGGATCAGCGCCTGGCTCGGCTACCACGTGTCGCGGAACGCCATCAAAGCGGTGGTCGGGAACATCGTCCGGACGCACCACTTCGAGCGGCTGCGCGCGGTCCCGATCGAACAAGGCATCCTGCTCTGCGGGAACCATCGCGCGTACCTCGACCCGTTCGCGATCTCCGCACTCGCCTGGGACCATCTGCCCGCGAACGTGCGATTCGTCGTGCCGTCCCGGACCGAGGGCGTGTTCGACCGCTGGTGGAGCCTGGCCGCGAACCTCGTCCTGGCGTTCGGGAACGCCTACCCGCCGATCGTTCGCGACTCACGTGGCACCGCGTGGGGAAAGCAGGTGATCCAGATCCTCTCGGACCTGCTCAACAGCGGACCACTAGTGGTCCCGATCCACCCCGAAGGAGGGCGCAACAAGGGACCGGATCCCTACCTGTTGAACCGGGGACGACCCGGCCTCGGCAAGATCATCCACCAGACGCGCGCTGCAGTGTTCCCGGTCTTCCTGCATGGGTTCCCTCGGGGACCGATCGCGGTGCTGAGGGCGAACTATCGGCCCGGTGCCCGCAGGCACCCGCTCGTGCACGCGGTGATGGGGCCGCCGGTGGACTTCACTGCCGAGCGGGCTCAACCGGGGTCGCCCGCGCTGTACCACGACATCTCGAACAAGTTGATCGCGGCAATCGCGGCGCTGATGGAGGAGGAGAAGGCGCTGAAGCGCGGTTGACTGCGGGCGCACCACGAAGGCACGGAGGGCACGAGGAGCACCTGGGCGGCGCTCGTGTGCAGGTGCGTGGCGCAGGTGCGTGGCGCAGGTGTGTGAGGATCCGATCAACCACCGCCGCCGACGTGATGAACGCCACCATCCGCATCGTGCCGTGCGCACTCCCACCGTGAAGCGCCGAGCATACGTGTGACCGCCATGCGCGGCCTCGACGAGATACCCGTC
>JANOTV010000035.1:0-7691 GCA_031416495.1 Gemmatimonadota bacterium | reverse complement strand
CTCCGCTGTTCACGATGACCGAATACACTCGGACGTTGCGTCCCTCGGGCGGAATCGCGGGACCCAGCGAGACGGTCTGCACGAGACCACCGGAGAGCACGACGCGCACGCTACCCTCCGCGATCTGGTCGACCGGCGCGGAGGTGCCAGATGTGCATGCCGCGCCCGACGCGAGCAGCGTCGCACTCACCATCGATACCGTCACCATAGCGGCAGGTCGTCTCATGCCCATTCTACCCCGTCAATGCGCTGCATGTCACCGGTCAGCCAGGTCGGTCGGCCAGGTCGGGGGCGGAGATGTCCACGTCCTTCGTCTCCCTGAGGAAGATGCCGCCGATGATGAGCGTCATGACCGCGATGATGACCGGATACCAGAGTCCCGAGTAGATGTCCCCTCGCGCGGCGACGATCGCGAACGCCGTCGTCGGCAGGAACCCGCCGAACCAGCCATTGCCGATGTGGTACGGCAGCGACATCGACGTGTAGCGGATGCGCGTGGGGAACATCTCCACGAGCATCGCGGCGATGGGGCCGTAGACCATAGTCACGTAGAGCACGAGGACCCAGAGGACGAGCACGAGCATCGGCCTGTTGATGGCGTCGAGATCAGCGGCGGCGGGGTACTGCGCGTCGGCGAGTGCGGCCGCGACCGCGCCATCGAAGCGGCTGCGCTGTCCGGCGGCATCGGGGTGCGTCGCGTCGTACAAGGGGATGATGACGTCGCCGACCTTGAGGTACGCCATGCCGTTCGCCGCAACGCCGGACGCGCCGCCCTCATTGGCGCGCAGCTCCTCGTTGCTGTACGGCACGCCGCGGCTCACCAGCGCCGTCTTTGCCACGTCGCATGGCGACGTGAACCGGCTCGTGCCAACGGGATTGAACTGCACCGAGCACCCCGCCGGATCGGCGACCACGACCACGGGCGCTTCGCGCTGAGCGCGCTCCAGCGCGGGATTCGCGTAGTGCGTGAGGGCGCGGAAGAGCGGGAAGTACGTGACTGCGGCGAGCGCGCAGCCGGCCATGATGATCCGCTTGCGCCCGATCCTGTCGGACAGCGCGCCGAACACCACGAAGAACGGCGTACCGAGCAGCAGCGAGATGGCGACGAGGATGTTCGCCGTCTGCGCCTCGACCTTGAGCGTCTGCGTGAGGAAGAAGAGCGTGTAGAACTGGCCCGTGTACCACACCACCGCCTGGCCCGCCGTGAGTCCGAAGAGCGCGAGCAGCACGATCTTCGCGTTGCCCCATCGCGCGAACGACTCGGTGAGCGGCGCCGTGCTCTGCGTCCCCTCGCGCTTCATCTGCCTGAACAGCGGCGACTCATCGAGCGCGAGGCGGATCCACACGGAAACGCCGAGCAGCACGATCGACAGGAGGAACGGGATGCGCCAGCCCCACGCCTCGAACGCCTCGTTGCCGAGCGCGAGTCGGCAGGCGAGGATCACCATCAGCGAGAGGAAGAGTCCGAGAGTCGCCGTCGTCTGGATCCACGACGTGAACACGCCGCGCTTCCCATGCGGCGCATGCTCGGCCACGTACGTCACCGCACCGCCGTACTCGCCGCCGAGCGCGAGTCCCTGCAGCAGGCGCAGCAGCACGAGCGCCACCGGCGCGGCGATGCCGATCTGTGCATACGTCGGGAGCACGCCCACCACGAAGGTGGCCGCGCCCATGATGACGATCGTGATGAGGAAGGTGTGCTTGCGACCGACGAGGTCGCCGAGCCGCCCGAAGACCAGGGCGCCGAAGGGGCGCACGGCGAAGCCCGCGGCGAAGGCCAGCAGCGCGAAGATGAATGCCGCCGTCGGGTTCACGGCAGAGAAGAACTGCCGGCTGATGATCACGGCCAGCGAGCCGTATAGATAGAAATCGTACCACTCGAACACCGTGCCGAGCGAGCTCGCGAAGATCACGCGGCGGATCGCGCGCGCGCTCAGCACGGTGGTCGGAGCGGCGGCATCGATCACGGATTGAACCAGTAGGACACCTTGAGCAGCAGCGTGTTGTCCGGCCGGGACGCTAACAGGTTGTCCATATCGCGGTCGAATGCGAAGCGGCCGTCGCCGGTCTCGTTCGCCCTGCCCTGCTGCCAGACGAGGAACAGCACCGAGCCCGGACGATACTCCCAGCGCAGCACGGCGTTGGAGTTGAACTGCGCTCTCGTGTAGTCGGGCAGCGTGTCGTTCGACGGTGCGAAGGCGCCGTAGCGGTCGGCGTACTCCTTCGCGCGCGCGTCCGTGAGTTCACGCCAGTCCGACCGCTCACCGGTCGCGATGAACGGCTGTGCGTACACCTCGAGACTGAGCTGCGGCGTGACCGTGACGTTCGCGCGCATGGTGACTCCCATGATGTGCTGGGCGAGCCGCGTGAACGAGTAGTGCACGGTGTCGCTGAACATCGCGCCGTAGTTGCGATACCACTGCGCATCGTCCACGCGCTGCTCGTAGTCGAGGTCGAGCGCGAGCGAGGTGCGCTGGCCCACGCGGCCGACGACGCCGGGGCTCACCCGCCGCGACCAGGAGCGACCGTCGTCACCGCGGGCGAACGTGAAGTCGAGTTCCGGACGGATGGCGCGGCGTCCGTCGCCGTCGATCGTGACGGACACGAAGTTGCGCGGCGAGAGCCTGAGCGCGGGACCGCCGCGCGCGCACGAGACGCAGTGCGTCGGTCCGAGCTGCGATGCATTGAACGTGAACGAGCTCGTCCAGAAGTTCGCGAACTCCATCGAGCCATGCAGCTGGCCGAAGAAGTTGCTGGGCAGCCCGCCGGTGGTCCAATGCATCTCGTTGGAAACGACGGCGTTCGCGCGACGGTAGATGCCGCGCGGGAGCACCGTCGTGTACGAGAGCTGGTTCCGGACGCTCGCATCGTTCACCAGCGCCACGAAGCCGAGGTCGTTCAGTTCCGTGTTGGCGGCCGCGTACCGCGTCGTGGTCTCCCACCGCACGCGACCCGCGAACCGCCGCAGCGTGAGCGAGTTCACCGAGCCGGCCATCGATGTCGCCGTCGGATCGTACTCGCGTTCGTGGTCGGGACGCTGATGATAGTGCACGCTCGTGAGCTGCGTGCGCGCGATCGCCGCCGCGGAGCCGCGCGTGATCGTCTGCCCGCTGTATCCCGAGACCTCCCATCGGCCGAAGCGGTGATAGCCCTGCAGGAGCGCGGTGTAGGCATCCTTGCGCAGGTACGGCTCGGTGTCGTCGTCGAGATCGCGGATGAGCCCGCTCAGCATCGTGCCCACCTGCGAACGTCCGGAGCGGAAATCACGCACGAGTCGCGCCACGAGCGTGGTCGTCTGCGGCTCGATCGTCTGTCCCGCCTGTCCCGTCTCGCGCGCGGACGAGACCGCGACGAGACCGAATTGCGTGCCGTTGGCGAACCGGCCGGTGACCTTCGCCGCGCCCTGAATGGCACTGAAGCGGGCGTCGCGCCCGCTCGCGCGCAGCTGCGGCGTGCGGCCGATCCGCCGCGTGTAGAAGATGCCCTCGCAGGGACCGTTGCAGCGGAAGAGACTCACGCCCTCCTGGAAGAATGGACGCCGCTCATCGAACCGCACCTCGAAGGCACTCAGGTTGAGCACCGCGGGGTCGGCTTCCACCTGACCGAAGTCGGGATTGACGGTCGCGTCGACAGTGATGTTGCTCGTGAGGCCGGCCTTGATGTCCACGCCCGCACTCTGTTGCTGCGGATGCTCCCATCCACCGCCCACCGACGGGAGACTCACGTTCTTCGTGACGATGTACGGCAGCACCTCGAGCCGGCGGTTGCGGCCGATGCCCTCGATGCCGACGAGGTCGCCCAGCTGCGAGGCCAAGGTGTTGCTAGACGGGCGATAGAGCGGCCACGCATCGCGCTCGCCGTGGCGCGCGATATCACGCCAGATGCCGAACCCGAACAGCTGCGAGGCGCCGGGATTGAAGCGCAACTGGCTGAGCGGGATCGCGAACTCCGCCGTCCATCCATCCGACTCGATCTGCGTCGCGACATCCCACACACCGTCCCACGCGTTGTCCTCCTGCACATCCGAATAGATGGATGCATCGCGCTTGACGCCGGCGGGATTCACCATGAACTGCATGCCCGTGCGACGGTCGTGGTAGCCGTCGATCACGACCTTGATCCACTCCGATTGCGTGCGCACATCGCGTCGGCTGAGCAGCGCGACCAGCGAGTCGGGCCGCGGGTCGTACGCCCGCACGAAGACGTAGACCGTGCGATCGTCGTAGGCGACACGGAACGTCGTGCGAAATCGCGCCGGCTGTCCTTCGCCGGGCGTGAACTGAAAGAAGTCGTCGGTCACCGGAGCCGTCGCCCACACGGCGTCGTCGTCACGACCGTCGAGCCGCATCGCCTGCTCGGTGCGGACGGCACGTGCCGTGGGCGTCGATGCGCCTGACTCGGCGCGCGCGGCCAGCGCTGCCTTCGGCGTGGATGACTGAGCGAGCGAAAGAGCCGACGTTGCGAACAGGGCGAACATCACGACCGCGAAGGTCGGTGCGATCGTGCGGATCATGAAGAATCGTTTTGGATTGAGTACCGCGAGCGCTCCGCGGGAGTGTCTTCGTCCTCCCTTTACGCGCGGCCCGGCCCGAATGTTCTACCAGCCCCGGTGGATCGCCCAGCGGTCCACGATCCGGCCACCCTCGAGCACCTGATACTCGGCGTGCTGAGCGGCTGTGAGACAGGAATGATTGACCAGGACCCGCACGCGCGCACCGACCGACAGCTGATCGAACAACGCATCAGGCACGCGGACCACGCCGTGCTCCTGCGAGACCGAGTGCACCTGAAGACCGAGGTCGGCGCCGTCGAGCGAGAGAAGCCGTCCATAACCCGCTTCTGCGCCGTCGAGGGCGGCACCGCGATCCTTCGACAGCGCGATGGCGCCCGCGTCGAGCACCAGATGGCCCCTCGCGCGATCGCGATGGACCACCGACGCGAGCACCGAGAGGGCGCAGTCGTCGAGCGTCGCACTGCCGAGCGCCGCCTGTGTCGTGTCGAAGAAGACATAGTTGCCGGCGCGCACTTCATCGATCCCGTCGAGATGATCGACATGCGTCACGGTAGGCGTGGAGCCGATGCTGATGGCCGGCACGTCGATGCCGACCGCCCGGAGCCGCGACGCGGCCTCCAGCATCACGTCGCGCTCCGCGGCAGCAACGGCTCGCAGCGCGTCGGCGCCCACCACGTGGTACGAGTGTCCGGCATGCGTGAGCAGTCCCGCAAAACGCAGCTCGTGACGCTCTCCGATGCGCCGCACCAGTTCCGGAAGCGTACCGCCGGCGGGATCGACGCCGCAGCGGTGATAGCCGCAGTCCACCTTCACCCAGACGTCGATTGTTGCTGCAGCGGGAACACCGGCTGCTCTTGCGGCGTCCGCGAGCGGCGCAGGGATGCTCAGGTCGTCCGTGATGACCGCGAGTCGCACGCCGTCTCGCACCATCGCGATGACCGCACCGAACTTGCCCGGCTCGATGGGCACCGCGTATGTGATATCGCAAAAGCCGTTCGCCGCGAACACCGCCGCCTCGGCGAGCGTGGAGACGGTGATGCCACCGAAGTGCCCCGCCACCTGCAGTCGTCCGACCTCGATGCACTTGTGCGTCTTCACATGCGGCCTGAGCCGCGCGCCGAGTGCCCGGACACGGTCCCCCACGCGCGCGGCGTTGCGGCGCGCACGGTCGATGTCCAGGATCAGGGACGGCGTGGGGAGCGAATGCATCGCGCGAGAACGCCGGCTACGCGCGTGCGGCGTCGGACGACTTCACGCTCATGAATCGCGCACGACGGCCACCGCGTCGATCTCGATCAGGAAGCCGTGATGCAGGTCCTTGGTCGGCACGATCGCGCGGGCCGGCCGGTTCTCGCCCATGATGCGCGCATAGACCGCGTTGACCTCGCCCCAAAGCTCGATATCCGCGATGTAGACCGTCATCTTGAGCACGCGGCTCAGGTCCGAGCCCGCGGCGATGAGGATCGCCTCGACATTGCGTAGCGCGCGCTCCGTCTGCTCTTCGATGGAACCGAGCTTCTTGTCTCCGGTACCGGGCTCGATCGCCAACTGACCCGCGACGTGGATGAGACCGTCGTGGACCGTGGCCTGCGAGTAGTGCCCTGCGGGGATCGGAGCCTTGTCGGTGCGGATGTAGCGGATCTCAGGCACGCAGGCTCCGGCTCAGTCGAGGTAGGGCGACTCTTCATGGTACGGCGACACGCTTTCATCGGACGGACCATGCAGCTGCGCCCACGTCTTGCGCGGTGCGCGAAGCTTGCCCGGCGGCCCCGGCAGGGCAGGCCGCTCATGCACCGGCAGCAGGTCCTTCACCATCTCGACGAGCTGATGACTCAGGTGCTGCCCGTACTTGTATATCGCCACGACACGCTGGCGATTGCCAAGCAGGAAGACGAGGATCGGCTTGTCGGCCTTGAGCGTATTGCAGGCCTTGCAACTGAGCACGAGGTTGTCGCGCCGGTCATAGGCCGTGAGCCCCCGCCGGGGCGTGACATGATCGAGCGTGATGGCGGCGACGGGCACCTTCTTCTCGCAGTAGGCACAGATCGGCCCATGCTGCGCCAACAACCAAGCGCGCGTATCCGAATACGCCGCCCGTCCAGTCGGCAGGGAGGTCAGCCGCACGGTATCCGGCGAGGCTGCTCCCCCACCCTTCCCACGTCGGCCACCACCCCGGCGACGCTTCTTGGCGGGAGGCTTTGAATTTCCAGGCATCTGCGAAACCTAATCTTATGTCTTTAAGTGGAAGGTGGAAGGTGGAAGGTGGAAGGTGGAAGGTGGAAGGTGGAAGGTGGAAGGTTTGATGCAGTACCCCGCATCCCCCCCCGCATCCACCCCCGCATCCCCCATTCCCCCCCGCGACCCGTAACGCCCTGTCCCCCGCATCCCCGCCCCCGCATCAAGAACCCCCGCATCCCGCACCCCGCATCCAAGGGGCCAAAAGGATGATGGGCGCGGGCCTTGCCTGCACCGACACGCCCTTCTAACTTCTAAGGCTCGCCGCCCTGCACCCATTAACGGGTCGGGGTGGCCCGGCGCGTCCCCGGTGGACCGCCTGCGTACCCGTTCTCACAGAGAGAGTCATGCCGCGCGACAAGATCATCCTCGCGTGCAGCGATTGCAAGAACCGCAACTACTTCACCACGAAGAACAAGCGCGTGCATCCCGAGCGCGTCGAGTGGAAGAAGTACTGCCCCCGCTGCAACAAGCATCAGCTGCACAAGGAGACGAAGTAGATGGCCGTCGTGGTGTCCACGCCGAGTCTCCCGAAGCGCATCGTGTTGTTCTATCACGATGTCGTTGTCGAGATGAAGAAGGTCACGTGGCCTGACCGGCCGCAGGTGACGCAGCTGTCGATCGGCGTCATCGTGCTGGCGCTGTTCATCGGCGGCGTGATCTGGTTGCTCGACCTCATCCTGCAGGGCGTACTGGTCCGTGGCATCCCGTCGTTGTTCGGGGCCTGATCAGTGACCCATCGCTGGTATGCGGTCCAGACCACGTCTGGACACGAGAACAAGGTGCGGACGCTGATCCAGCGGAAGATCGACGCCGATTCGGCGCCGGCTGAAGCCCGGCTCATCAGGCAGGCCTTGGTCCCGTCCGAGCAGGTGGTCGAGATCAAGAACGGCAAGAAGGTCACCGTCGACCGCAAGGTCTATCCCGGCTACGTGCTGGTGGA
>JANOTV010000034.1:0-6141 GCA_031416495.1 Gemmatimonadota bacterium | reverse complement strand
GCGGAAGTGCTCCGTGAGGTAGTTGATACGCTCAGTGAGAACCGCGACCTGTACCTGTGACGAGCCTGTGTCGGTCTCGTGCTGGCGATGATTCTCGATCGCCGCCGATTTGACGAACGCCATCCTGAAGTCCTTGCCTGCGCTGCGCAGTGCGTTTGAAATGCCGATTCCGTTGTAGCAGGGCAAGTTAGGCACTTTCCCGGGCAGTGTAAAGGGGGCGGGTACCGGGCGCCCGGCCCCCGCCCTGTCCTGGTGCCTCAACTCAGCCGAGCCAGCCCAGGATCATCCGCTTCAGGTCGTTGAACGTGACCGTCACGAACAACAACAGGATCGCGAACAGCCCGATCCGCGCATACCACTCCTTGAGCATCGCGGGCAGCGGTCGGCGCCAGGCCGATTCCACCACCTGCAGCACGATCTGGCCGCCATCGAGCAGCGGGATCGGCAGCAGGTTGAGCACCGCCAGGTTGATGCTCAGGAAGGCCACGAGCGCCCACAACGTCTCCGACCCCATCTGCGCCGCGGCGACGCTCGACCGGGCGATCTCCAGCGGGCCTCCGAGCTGCGTGACCGACACGCTGCCCCTGAAGAGACCGCCGAGCACGGTCAGCACGCTGCCGCCCATCGCCCAGGTCGCATTCCAGCCGGCAATGGTCGCTTCGCCCAGGCCGATGGACTCACGCGCGATCGTCCCGCGAGGGCCCACGCCGATGCGTCCCACCCGCTTGAGTTCTCCCGTCGGCGGCGCCGCGACTTCCTGCGCCTCGGGAGTGAGCCGCATCGAGATGCGCTCGCCGCCACGCATGACCTCCAGGGTGATCTCGCGCTCCGGCGACGCCGACACCAGGGTGAGCAGTTCGTCCCACCGTTCGATCGCCTGGCCGTCCACCGCCACGATGCTGTCGCCGCGCAGCATGCCCGCGCGCGCGGCCGGCTTGTCCGCGACCACCGAGTCGGCGACCGCCGGCACGTAGCCGCGGCCGTACCAGGCGAACACGCCGGTCGAGACCACGAGCGCCAGCACGACGTTCATGAATACACCGGCCAGCAGGATCACGAGTCGCGACCCCAACGGCTTCGACTCGAACCACCGGTCCGGCGGGATCGGCAGCGGGCCGTGGGGGATCATGGAGTGCTCATCCCAGTGCTTCGAACGTTCGGCCGCCGAGATGTCGCCCTCGTGCCCACCTTCGAGCACCGAGGCGGTCTCGTCTTCCCTGGACGCCATGCGCACATAGCCGCCGATGGGAAGCACCGAGAGTGCGTACTCCGTCTCTCCCCGGCGGAAACTCCAGAGCGGCTTTCCCCAGCCCAGCGAGAATCGCGGCGCGTAGACGCCGGCCCACTTGGCAGCGAGGAAATGCCCGAGCTCGTGTACAAAGATCACGAGCCCGAGAACGAGGATAGGGGCGAGCCAACTCAGATAGGGCATCAGCGAAACTCCGTAACGGTCTGCCTCGCCGCCGCATCGGCCGCGAGGAGTGACGTCTTGTCATCACCGGGCAAGTTGCCATGCCGCTCGAGCGCGACTTCAATGGCTGCCGGGATCCTGCTGAACTGTAGCGACCCGTCGAGTACCCGGGCGACCGCAGCTTCGTTCGCCGCGTTGAACACTGCGGGTGCAGCACCGGCCGCCTGACCTGCAGCGATACCAAGCATCAGCGTCGGGAACAGGTCGTGACGCACGGACTCGAACGTGAGCGTACCCGCAGCGACCGGATCGAAGCGCGGGACTCCCGCGTCGTCGAGTCGTTCGGGATAGGTGAGCGCATAAAGAATGGGCAACTCCATCGACGGAACACCCATCTGCGCGAGCACGCTGCCGTCCTCGAACTCCACCATCGAGTGCACGATGCTCTGCGGATGCACGACGACGTCGATGCGGTCGTACGGCACGCCGAAGAGCACGTGCGCCTCGATCACTTCGAGCGCCTTGTTCGCGAGCGATGCCGAGTCGATGGTGATCTTGCGACCCATCGACCATGTGGGATGATTGAGCGCGTCGTCGAGCTTCGCGCCCGCGATGCTGCTCGCGTCCCATGAACGGAACGGCCCGCCGCTCGCCGTGATGATGAGACGGCGCACGCCGATGAGCGGCAGCAGTCCGCGGTGTGATGCGCCGGAAGCGGCACTCGCAGTGGACGCGGCAGCCGACTCGTTCATGCGTCCGACGCGTCCCGCGCAGCACTGCAGCAGCGCCGAATGCTCGGAGTCCACGGGTATCACTTCGCCGCCATGCGCGCGTACGGCCCGCTCCACCAGCGCGCCGCCCATCACGAGCGATTCCTTGTTCGCGAGTGCGACGCGCTTGCCCTTCTCGAGCGCGGCGAGCGTGGCGTCGAGTCCCGCTGCTCCCACCACGGCATTCAATACGATGCTCGCGTCCGGATGCTGCGCGGCTTCCACCAGGCACGATGGTCCGCGACCCCAGCCTGCAGGCAGGTCACTGCCGTTCGCACTCACGATGCCGACGTACGCAGGCGACCACTCCGCCGCCACTGCAGTCAGTGCATCGACGTTGCCGTTCGCAGTCATCGCCACGACGCGAAAGCGATCGCGATGACGCGCGAGCACCCGCAGTGCGGTCTGGCCGATCGAGCCCGTCGCGCCGAGGAGCGCGACGCCGATCCTGCCGTCGCTCAAGCGCCGACCTTGAGCAACCGGTCGAGCAGGACGTACGCGAGCGGGATGCTGAAGAGGAGTGAGTCGGTACGGTCGAGCACGCCGCCGTGACCCGGAATGAGACGCGAGCTGTCCTTCACACCTGCCTCGCGCTTGAGCATGCTCTCCACGAGGTCGCCGACCTGTGCGACGACGCTGATGAGGACACCGACGATGAGCACGGCAGGGAGCGAGAGACCGAGCCCCGCGCGCGGACCGAGCAGGAACGCCGCATATGCCCATGCGCCGATCACGCATGCCACCATCCCACCGACAGCGCCCGCGACCGTCTTGCCGGGGCTCACACTCGGCATGAGCTTGCGCTTGCCGAAGAGACGACCGACCGTGTACGCGCCGGAGTCGTTGATCCAGGTGAGCGCGATGGGGAAGAACACCAGCAGCGCGCCTGCTTCGCTGCCGATCGCGAAGCGGTGATAGCGCAGGCCGTAGATGAAGCTCAGCATCGCGCCCGTGTAGAGCACGCCGAAGAGCGTCGTGGACACGGCCTCCATCGGCTTGCCGGCGCTGCCGCGCGTCCAGAGCGCCACCGACAGCAGCAGCGGCACGAGCATCAAGAGCACGGAGATCGGGGGCACCCACAATCCGAGCCGCGAGGCGTGCAGGCCGAGCGGCACGAGGGCGGAGAGCACGATGAGCCAGCCGGTCATGGGACGCGCCCCTGCTCCCTCGGCGAGACGCCCGTACTCCCACGCCGCCACTGCTGCGGTGAGCGAGAGCAGGATCGCGAGTGGCGCGTCTCCCACGTACAGCACGACCGCGACGACGGGGATGGCCGCGATCGCGAACAGGACGCGCTTGGTCAGCTCATTCATTGATGACGGGTGGACTGCCGGCTCAGGCCGGGACGCGGCCGAATCGGCGATCGCGGTTCTGATAGTCACGGATGGCCTCGAAGAGATGCGCCTGCCCGAAGTCGGGCCAGAGCACGGGCGAGATGACGAGTTCCGTGTAGGCGACCTGCCAGAGCAGGAAGTTCGAGATGCGCTGCTCGCCGGAGGTCCGGATCAGCAGGTCGGGATCGGGACAGTCGGCGGTGTAGAGACGCTTCGCGAACGCCGCCTCGTCGACATCCTCCGGCGTGATGCGACCGGCTGCGACGTCCTCCGCGATGAGGCGCGCCGCGCGCACGATCTCCGCGCGCGAGCTGTACGAGATGAAGAGGTTGAGCGTGAGCGTCGAGTTGTGCGCCGTCTGCGCCATGATGCGGTCCACCGCCGCGCGCGGCGCGCCCTGCAGCCGATCGATGTCGCCGAGCACGCGCACACGCACGCCCTGGCCCTCGAGCTCGTCGGCTTCCTGCTGGATGTACTCCTCGAGCAGCGACATCAACGCGTGGATCTCGCGCTGCGGTCGCTGCCAGTTCTCCTGCGAGAACGCGAAGAGCGAGAGCACCTCGACGCCGGCGGCGATCGCGCCTTCGACCACCGCGCGCACCGACTTCATCCCGCTGCGATGCCCCAGCGGGCGCGGCAGCATCCGCTCGCGCGCCCATCGCCCGTTGCCATCCTTGATGTTGGCGACATGCCGGGGGATCGCGCCGTGGCTGCGTATCTGCGAGAGGAGGTCGGGGATCGGGGTGGGCATGAGGCTCAGACTTTGACGATCTCCTCTTCCTTGCTCTTCATCAGTGCGTCGATCTTGGCGATCTCCTCGTCGTGCAGCTTCTGGAGGTCCTTCTCGGCGTGCTTCACCTCGTCCTCGGAGACGCCGTTCAGCTTCTTGAGCTGGTCGCGCCCCGACGTGCGCGCGTGACGCACCGCGATGCGGCCGTCCTCCGCGTACTTGTGCACGATCTTCTTGAGTTCGTTGCGGCGCTCCTCGTTCATCGACGGCAGCGGCACGCGGATCACGTGGCCCTGCACCGCGGGATCGAGCCCGAGGTTCGACTCGCGGATCGCCTTCTCGACGGCCTTCACCTGGCCCTTGTCGAACGGCGTCACGACGAGGAGGCGCGGTTCCGGCGCGGAGACGTTCGCGCACTGGTTCATCGGCATCATCTGGCCATACATCTCGACCTTCACCTGGTCGAGCATGCTGGGGCTTGCCTTCCCCGAGCGAACGGACGCGAACTCGCGCTTGACGGCCTCGACCGAGCGGTCCATCGCAGCGCGGGCTTCCTTCAGAATCGGCGGTGTGATGCTCATGAGACGAGTGTCCCCACGGTTTCCCCGTGCAGCGCCGCCGCGACGATGCCGGGAGTATGGATGTTCAGAACGATCAGCGGCAGGTTGTTCTCCTTGCAGAGCGTGATGGCGGTCTGGTCCATCACGCGCAGGTCCTTCGTCATCACGTCACGGTACGAGATGGTCTCGTACTTGGTGGCGTTCGCGTCGGCCTTGGGGTCGGCGGAGTACACGCCATCCACGCTCGTCGCCTTGATGATGACGTTGGCCTTCATCTGGATGGCGCGCAACACGGCGGCGGTGTCGGTCGAAAAGTACGGGTTGCCGGTGCCGGCCGCGAAGATCACGCAGCGGCCCTTCTCGAGATGGCGCATGGCGCGGCGGCGGATGAACGGCTCCGCGACCTCTTCCATGCGGATCGCCGTCATCACGCGCGTGTCGAGGCCTTCACGCTCCAGCACATCCTGGAAGGCGAGTGCGTTGATCACGGTGCCGAGCATGCCCATGTAGTCGGCGGAGACGCGGTCCATGCCGAGCTTGGCGAGCTGCGAGCCACGCACGATGTTGCCACCGCCGATCACCATGCCGATCTGGGCACCGAGCTCGGCGATGGCCTTCACCTGGCGGGCGAACGCCCGCATGGTGTCGAAGTGCAGGCCGAACCCCTGCTCCCCGGCGAGGGCCTCGCCGGAGAGCTTGAGCAGGACGCGCGGATACTTCAGTGACATGCGGCCCTTGTCTGGAGGGTTCAGGACTCGCCCATCTTGAAGCGGACGAAACGCTTCACGGAGATCGGCTTGCCGCTCGCCTTCACCGTGGCGGCCACGAGCTCGCCGATGGTCTGCTTGTCGTCGCGCACCCAGGGCTGGCCGAGGAGCGTGACTTCGCCGAAGAGCTTCGCGATGCGGCCCTCGGTCATCTTGAGGGCGATCGCTTCCGGCTTGCCGCTCTCGATCGCCTGGGCGACGAAGATGGCGCGCTCGCGCTCGATGAACTCGGGCGAGACGCCGTCCTTGTCCACGGCGACCGCGACCGTCGGGACACCGGCCGCGACATGCTCGGCGACATGCGCCGCGAGCTGCTTCGCCGCGTCGCCGGTGTCACCGGTGACGTCGACGATGACGCCGGTCTTGCCGTTGAAGTGCAGGTAGCTGCCGACGACACCAGCGCCCTGAAAGCGCGCGATGCGACGGAGTTCGACCTTCTCGCCGGTCTTGGCCGAGGCGGCCTTCACGACATCGCCCACGGTGCGCGACTTGTCGGCGTACCACGGCGTCGCGAGGTAGGCGCCTTCCGCGCCCACCGCCACGAGTCCGTCGACGGCGGTGTCCTGCGC
>JANOTV010000033.1:0-3928 GCA_031416495.1 Gemmatimonadota bacterium | reverse complement strand
ACACCCGTCGCTGATGCGCGTCTACCGCCGCCTCCTCCGATTCCTCCGGCCTCACAGCTGGCGGCTTGGCGGCAATGTCATACTGAACGTGACGGGCGCGGCGCTCGACGGCCTGGCGTTCACGCTGCTCATCCCGTTCCTCAACACGCTCTTCAACCAGCCCCCGATCGCCAGCAACATGGGGTGGCTTACGCGCGTGCAGGAGTTCCTCGTCGGGCCGTTGCTGATCCCTGGCGACCCGATGGGGTCGCTGCGCGGCGTGATCCTCGTGCTCATCGCCATGGTGGCGCTCAAGAACGTGTTCCTGTGGGCGGGCGGTCAGTTAGGCGTGTCGCTGCAGGAGTACATCACACGCGACCTGCGCGCGGCCGTCTTCTCGCACATGCAGCGGCAGCCGCTCGCCTGGTTCAGCCGCACCAAGACCGGGCAGATCATCGCGCGGATCCTCACGGACACCGAGCAGACCAAGGCGATCCTGGCCGAGGTGGCGACGCGGAGCATCGCGAACATCGCGACGATCGTGGTGAGCGTGGTGATCCTCTTCACGATGTCGCCGCGGCTCACGCTCTATTCGCTCGTCATCGCGCCGCTCATCATCGGCATCCTGCAGCCGATCCTTCGCAAGCTGCGCAAGAGCCATCGCCGGCTGCGCAACGAATACGGCGAGATCACGAGCGTACTGCAGGAGGTCGTGAGCGGCATCCGGCTCGTGAAGTCGTTCCGTGGCGAGTCGTATGAGGACAGCCGGTTCATCGGCGCCTCGGCGCGCTACTCGAAGGGCATGACGCGCATCCAGCGCCTGTCTCTGGTGGCGGGCCCGTTGACCGAGGTGCTCGGCACCGTGGTCGCGGTCGGCATCCTCTGGGTCGGCGCGCGGGAGGTGCTCGTGGGCGGCGGCATGAGCGGCGGCGAGTTGATCACCTTCATGATCCTCGTGATGCGCCTGCTGCAGCCGCTCAAGCAACTCTCACAGGCGCCGACCACCGCGCAGCAGTCGCTGGCGGCGGCCGAGCGACTGTTCGAGGTGCTCGACAGCCCGACCGAGGCGCAGGCCGACCGCGGCACGCGCGAGGTGGCGGGACTCAGCGACGGCATCGTGTTCGATGGAGTCAGCTTCAGCTACGGCAACCAGCCGGTGCTGCGGGACGTGAGCTTCAGCGCGCGGCGTGGAGAGGTGATCGCGCTCGTGGGCGCGAGTGGCGCGGGCAAGAGCACGCTCGTGGACCTGATCCCGCGTTTCATCGAGCCGACGCGCGGGCGCGTGCTCGTCGATGGCATCGAGGCGCGCGAGATCAAGCTCGCTTCGCTGCGCACGCTCACGGGGATCGTGAGCCAGGATACCGTGCTCTTCAACGACACCGTCCGCGCGAACATCGCGTACGGCGCGAGCGCGCGGTACAGCAACGAGCAGATCGCCGTCGCGGCGCGCGCGGCCAACGCGCACGATTTCATCATGGCGCTGCCCGAGGGCTACGACACCGTGCTTGGCGAGCGCGGCACGCGGCTCTCCGGTGGACAGCGGCAGCGTCTCGCGATCGCGCGCGCGCTGCTCATCGACCCGCCGATCCTGATCCTCGACGAGGCGACCTCCGCGCTCGACACCGAGAGCGAGCGGCTCGTGCAGGAGGCCGTGGACCGGTTGTTGGAGGGGCGCACGGTGTTCATGATCGCGCACCGTCTCTCGACGATCGTGCATGCCACGCAGATCCTCGTGCTCGACAAGGGGCGCGTCGTCGAACGCGGCACGCACGGCGAGTTGCTCGCACTGGACGGTGTCTATGCGCGGCTGCACCGCATGCAGCACCGTCCGCCGCAGGTCGTGGCCCTCGATGTCGGCTGAGGTGGCGCCGGCGGCCGGCGCCAGGACGCCGAGACAGGCCAAGCGACCGACACCCATGCAGCGGCTCGAGTACTGGGCACTGCGCGCCCTGGGCGCCGTCGTGCGACCGCTCGGCTTCCGCCGCGCCTCGAACTTCGGGGCGGCGGTGGGCGGACTCGGATGGCGGCCGTTCCCGATGCGCGCCGACCGCGTGGAGCGCGCGATCCGCGCCTGCTTCCCCGAGTTCGATGATGCGCTCGTGGCGCGCACGGCGCGCGAGTCGTATCGCGGCCTCGGGCGGGTGATGATCGAGAGCATGGTGCTCTCGCGCGCGGGGCATGACGAGGTGATGAAGGCGTTCGTCGAGCCCGTGGGTTTCGACCTGCTGCAGAAGGCGTATGCGGAGGGACGCGGCGTGGTGCTCGTCTCCGGGCATCTGGGCAATTGGGAGATGAGCGCGGCGTACATGGCGGGGCGCGGTCTCCAGGTCGATGCGATCGCGATGCACATGGCGAACCCGCTCTCCGACGACTTCTTCCGGCGCACGCGCGAGCGGCTCGGCATCAGCGTGGTGTTCGACGATGAGGCCGTGCGGCGCATCCCGCGCGCATTCAAGGCAGGGCGCGCCGTCGGTTTCCTCTCCGACCAGGGCGCGAAGGGGCTGGCCTCGACCTTCGTGCCGTTCTTCGGCCGTCCGGCGCGCACACCCCGTGGTGCGGCCGTCTTCGCGCTGCGCGGCGACCTGCCGATGATCTTCCTCGTCGCGATCAGGCAGCCCGATGGCCGTTACCAGTGCCATTTCGAGCAGGTGCCGCTCGTGAAGACCGGCGATCGCGAACAGAACGTGGATGCGACGGTGCTCGCGTACACGCAGGTGCTCGAGAAATATGTGCGACGGTTTCCCGAGCAGTACTTCTGGCAGCACCGCCGCTGGCGTCGCCAGCCACCCGACACTCCGCCTGAGCTTCGCGAGCCATGACTTCGTCCGTTCCGATCGCCGGTTACGATGTGGATGCCGTACGTGCGCGGGAGTACGCGTGGGAAGCGCGTGGCGATGCGATCCACTTCGACCATGCCGCCGTCGGCCCGCTGCCGCAGCGCACGCGCGATGCACTCGACGCCTACGGACTGAAGCGCGCCGAGCCGCATCGGCTGAGCAACGACGATTTCTTTCCGGTGCTAGATCGCGGGCGCGCGCTCATCGCGGAGCTGACTGGAGCGAGCGCGGGCGAGATCGCGCTCACGACCAACACGAGTTGGGGCGTGAACCTCGCCGCCTATTCGCTCCCCCTCGGGCCCGGCGACATCGTGCTCGGGAGTCAGGGCGAGTTCCCGGCGAATGTCTACCCGTGGATGGCCGCCGCCGCGGCGCGCGGCTTCACCTTCGAGATGCTCCCGCTCGCCGGCCAGACGGTGGATGAAGAGGCGGTGATGCGCCGGATCGAGACCGACCCGCGCGTGAAGTGCGTCGCGCTCTCGTGGGTGTCGTTCTGGAGCGGATACCGCATCGACCTCAAGCGCATGGGCGAGGCGTGCCGCGCGCGCGGGATCTTCTTCGCGGTGGACGCCATCCAGGGCCTCGGCGCGCTCGAACTCGACCTCGCGGAGGTGCCGGTGGACGTCCTTTCTTGCGGCGCGCAGAAGTGGCTCTGCTCCCCATGGGGGAGCGGGTTCGTGTATGTGCGATCTGGGTTGATCGAGACGCTGGTGCCGCCCGCCGCGGGCTGGCTCGCGCAGGCGAGTTCCGGGGACTTCGGGCGGTTCCTCGACTACGATCCCACCTGGCATCACGATGCGCGGCGCTTCGAGGTGGGCACGATTCCATATCAGGACATCGTCGGGATGAATGCGACGCTCTCGCTGTTTCTGGAACTCGGCGCGGCGCCGATCGCGACGCATGTGAGATCGCTCGCCGACCGGCTGATGGAGTGGGTCAGGACCGTGCCGAACGCACGGCTCTTCACGCCGGTGGAGGCATCGCGGCGGGCAGGGATCGTGTCGTTCGCGCTTCCGGAGATGGAGCGCGTGTCGGCGCGGCTGCGAGCAGCGCGCGTCACCCACTCGGTGCGCGAGGGAGCGATCCGACTCGCGCCGCACTTTCACAATACG
>JANOTV010000032.1:0-7793 GCA_031416495.1 Gemmatimonadota bacterium | reverse complement strand
TCCGCGACATCAGCGAGTAGAGCTTCTTGCGCTCGATGTTCATCGAGAGCCCGTGCTTCTTCCTCGGGCAGCTGCGCGGGATGAGCTGCTCGCGACCGAGGTAATAGCTGGTGTCGAGCGGACGCGCCGCGATGCCGAAGTCGCGGCACTTCTGCAGCACTTCCTTCACGTCGGCGCTCTCCATGAAGCCGTAGTGCGCGATCACGCGGAAGAAACCCTGGCCGAGCGCCTCGATCTTCGTGCGCTCGGTGCGCGGCACCTCCGGCACCTCGTCGGTCGTGATCGAGAGCAGGATGACCGTCTCGTGCAGGACCTTGTTGTGCTTGAGGTGATGCAACAGGACCACCGGCACGCCCGACGTCTCGCTCGTCATGAAGACGGCGGTGCCCGGCACGCGCACGCGGGCGCGCTGGCCGATGTCGTCGAGGAAGACGTCCATCGGCAGCGCGATGTCGGTAAGACGCTCGCGCAGGATCTCTCGCCCGCGCTTCCATGTCGTCATCAGTGTGAAGATCACGACGGCGACGGCGATCGGCACCCATCCGCCATGCATGACCTTGAGCAGGCTCGCGCCGAGCAACGCGCCGTCCACCACGAGGAAGAAGCCGGAGAAGAGCAGGGCCTTCCACACCGGCCACTTCCACAGCAGCACCGTGACCACCGCGAACAGCGTCGTCGTGATCACGAACGCGCCGGTGACCGCCACGCCATAGGCCGCACCGAGCGCGGTGGAACTTCCGAAACCGATCACCAGCAGCAGGCAGCCCACCATCAGGGCAACGTTGATCTCGGGCACGTAGATCTGGCCGAACTGCTTCGCCGAGGTGTGCGTGATCGTGAGGCGCGGTGAGTAACCGAGCTGGATGCACTGCTGGATGAGTGAGAACGCACCGGAGATCATCGCCTGCGAGGCGATGATGGTCGCCATCGTCGCCAGCGCGATGAGCGGGTAGAGCATCGCGCGTGGCGCGAGCAGGTAGAACGGATTCTCGGCGGCCGTCGGGTCGCGGAGGATCAGCGCGCCCTGGCCGAAGTAATTGAGCAGCAGCGCCGGCAGCACCAACGCGAACCACGCGAGCCTGATGGGACGCCGCCCGAAGTGGCCCATGTCGGCGTAGAGCGCCTCGGCGCCCGTGACCACGAGCACCACCGCGCCGAGCACGAAGAACCCGAGGGTGCCGTGCGTCAGGAGGAAGTTCATCCCCATCCACGGGTTGAGCGAACTCAGGATATGCGGCTGCCTGATCACCTCGGCGGCACCGAGAGCGCCGATGGTGATGAACCAGACGAACGTGACCGGGCCGAAGATCGCGCCGACCTTCGCCGTGCCGAAGCGCTGCGAGAAGAACACGCCAACGATGATGAGCACCGTGAGTGGCAGCACGATCGGCGCGAACCGTTCGGAGACCACGGTGAGTCCCTCAGTCGCGGAAAGGACCGAGATGGCCGGCGTGATCATGCCGTCCCCGAAGAGCAGTGCGGCGCCGAAGAGGCCGAGGCCCACGAGCAGCGCCCGTCGCGTCGCCGTTCCGAGGTTCTGCTTGAGCAGCAGCGCGAGCATCGCGAGGATGCCGCCCTCACCACGATTGTCGGCGCGGAGGATGAACAGCAGGTACTTGACGGTGACGATGAGAATGAGCGCCCAGCAGATCAGCGACAGGATGCCGTAGACGTTTTCGGCGGTCGGTGGCAGTCCGTATTCGGGGCTGAACGATTCTCTCAGCGCATAGAGCGGGCTCGTGCCGATGTCGCCGTACACCACGCCCAGTGCGGCCACCGTCAGGACCGCGAGGCGCTTCCCCTGAGGATGCGCCTCGACGTGCTCGCGCTCAGGGGGACGATATTCGGTCGCCATTCCGCTGATCGGCGTTGGATTCGCCGGTCTCGGCGTGGGGTTGGCTGGGTCCGGCATTTCAGAGGCGGAATGTAACGAGGGTGATTCAACGATGCAGGAAAGGCGTGGTCGCCGAGGCGACCACGCCTTTCCCCAACGGCCCTTCAGTCAACGATTCAGGACTACTCGAACCGCAAGGCGACGATGGGGTCGAGCCCCGCCGCGCGCCGCGCCGGGTAGACGCCGAATACCACGCCCACGACTGCCGAGAATCCGAAGGCCATGCCGACGGACGACGCACCCACCTGGGTGGACCAGCCGAGGAGCTTGGTGAAGGTGAACGCACCGCCCGCGCCGAGCGCGATACCGATCGCGCCGCCCACGAGACAGAGCACGATCGCTTCGATGAGGAACTGGAAGAGGATGTTCAGCTTGGTGGCGCCGAGCGCCTTTCTGATGCCGATCTCGCGCGTGCGTTCGGTGACCGACACGAGCATGATATTCATGATGCCGATGCCGCCGACGAGCAGCGACACGGCCGCGATGCCGGCGAGCAGCATCGTGAACACCTGCGTGGTCTCGCCGAGCGTGTTGAGGAAGTCGGCCTGGTTGCGGATCTGGAAATCGTCTGGACGGTCCGGCCGCAGCTTGTGCTCGCGGCGCAGGACTTTCTGAATCTCCGCCATCGTCTCGGGGATCTGCTCCTCGCTCGGCGCGAGCACCGAGATCGAGCGGAGGCGATCAGTGCCCATCACCCGGAAGCGGGCGGTCTGGATCGGGATCAGGACCTGGTCGTCGGGATTGTTGAACGGGCTCGCCTGTCCCTTCGACTTGTAGACGCCGACCACGGTGAACTGGATGCCGCGGATGCGGATGCTCTCGCCGACGAGGCCTTCCGCCGACTGCAGCCCGAGGTTGGTGACGACCGTCGGACCGACGACGGCGAGACGCTGACGTCCAGCGTCCTCGCCTTCCGTGAAGAACCGGCCGGCCTCGATCTCGTACCTCCGCACTACTGGATAGTTGGCCGTGGTTCCGACCACCTGCGTGCCGGCGTTCTTGTTGAGGTACTGCACCTGCAGGTTGGACGACATCTCGGGCTGCACGGCGGTGACGAGCGTACCGCGATCGACGAGCGCCTGTGCGTCCTCGAGGAGGAGCCGCGTGCGGACGTCGAACGACATGACGCCGCCCGAGCGAGCCTGGCCGGGCGAGACGGTGAGCAGGGTGGTGCCGAGCGAGGAGATGCGCTCCTTCACGGCGGTCTGCGCGCCCTTGCCGAGTGCGACCACCGCAATGACGGCGGAGACGCCGATCACGATGCCGAGCATCGTGAGCAGCGACCGCATCTTGTTCGCACGGAGCGCCCCGAGTGCGACGCGGATGGTTTCGGCGAAATCCATGGTGCTAGCGGCCCGGTCCGCGGGGTGCCGCAGCGCCACCGAGCGGGCTGGCGCCACCGGTCATCTGGCGCATGCGGTCCTGGTTCTCCTGGCGCTGCATCTGCAATGCGGCAGCGCTGAGGAGCGCGACGCGATCGCCGAGCTCGAGCCCGCTCACGACTTCGGTGTAGTCGTAGTCGGCGACTCCGAGTCGGACGATGCGCGCTTCCCAGGTGGAGTCGGCGCGCTGCACGAAGACGAGGCCACTGCGGGTGGCGCTTCGGCTGGCGCTTCGGCTGGCGGTCTGAGCGCCACCGGCCGACGCGCCACCAGCCGGCGCGCCAGCGGCCGGCGCGCCAGCGCCGCCGCCGCCCGCTGACGACTCACGTGCACGGCAAGCGCGCACGACGTTCATCTCCGCACCGAGTTCCGTGTATGCGGCGCGAAGGTCAGCCATCAGCGTCTGACGGTCGGCGTTCGGATCGCGCATCTTCGCGGAGAGGTCATCGACCTTCTTCGCAGCGGCGGGCTTCGCCTTGCGCGCATCGTCAATCGCCTTGCACTGCGCGGCAGTGACTTCGGGCATCTGGAAGCCGCCCTGACGCGCACCACCCTGCTGCTGGGTGCTCGCGAGATCGACGTAGCCCGGCGTCGTGCGCACCTGCTGCGGCTGTCCGCCGCCATTGCCGCCCGGGCGCTGGCCCCCGCCCATGCCACCACCCATGCCACCACCCATGCCACCACCCATGCCACCGCCCATGCCGGCGCGGATCTGCGCCTGCACGGAGTCCGGATCCATGCCGAGGATCGCTGCCGCCTGCGCGGCTTCACGCACGCCGCGGATGGCTTCGTTCGGCACCGCGACGACGTTCTCACGACGCTCGGCGACGATGGAGACTTCGCCGTTCATGCCCGGCATGAGCAGTCCTTCGCGGTTCTCGAGCGAGACGAGCACCGGGAACATCGTGACGTTCTGCAGCACGACGGCCTGCGGCTCGATCTTCTCGACGATGCCGCGGAAGGGACGATCGGGGAAGGCATCCACGATGACCGTGGCTTCCTGGCCCGGACGTACCTGTCCGATGTCCGTTTCGTTGACGAGCGCGCGGGCGCGCACCTTGGTGAGGTCGGCCATCGTCACGATGGTCGTGCCGCCACCGGCGGTGCTGGTGCCCGACTGAATGACCTGTCCGAGTGCGACCGGCTTGCCGATGATGGTGCCGGTGACCGGCGCCGTCACGCGCGCATCGTCGAGGCGCTGCTGTGCGAGGTCGACATTCGTGCGGGCGCGCACGATCGCCGACTGGCTGTTGGCGAAGTCGAGCTGCGCCGCCTCGTTCTCCTGCGGCGTGATGATCTTCGCGGCGACGAGCTCGTCGGAACGACGCTTCTGGATGGTGGAGACTTCGAGCTTCTTCTCCGCCGCCTCGAGGTCGGCCTTGGCCTGGTCGAACTGGTTCTGCACGTCGCGCGTGTCGAGCTGCACGATGAGCATGCCGGGACGCACGAGGGTGCCGGTCTCAACGGGCATGTCGATGACCTGTCCCGACGAGCGGGACTTCACTTCGACGACGTTGATGGGCTCGATCACGCCGGAGGCCTCGGCCTGCACGATGATCGTGCGGCGTTCGACGGTGGCGGTCTGGATCTTGATGCCCTCTGCCGTGTTGCCGCCGCAAGCGGCGACGATGGCGATGACGGGAAGCAGGGACAGGAACTTGCGGGTCACGTCAGGTATTCCGGTGGGTTTCGATCGTAAGTGCCGCTGCTGTAAGACGCCGCGAAGCGCCGTTCATTAAAGGTCGCGGCCGATCAACTGCTCGATCTGCGCCTTGGCCGTGCGTGCATCGAGTCGCGCCTGGATCAGCGCCTGTCGTGCCTGGTCGAGCGTGGTCTGCGAGGTGAGCAGGTCGAGCAGCGTGGAGGCGCCGAGGTTGTAGCGCTCCTGCTGGACTCGGAGGTCTTCCTCGCCGGCGATGACCGACTCCTGCTGGATCTCGATGCGCGCCTGGGCGGTGCGGAAGTTGCCCAACTGCTGCACCATCAGCTGTCGGGCAGTGAGCCGCGAGTCGCGGAGGCTCGCAACCGCATTGTCCTCAGCGACGCGCGCCGTGACGACCGACTGCTCGCGACCGAGTCCATTGAAGAGCGGGAAGTTGATGCTGAAGCCCGTCGAGACGTTGCGATTGACCTGGTCACCAGTGAAGCGGAAGCCCGGGTCGGTGGCGGCGTATCCCCATCCCATGCTGGCTGAGAGTGTTGGCAGGTAGGATGTCTTGGAAGCGCGAGTTCCCTGCCTGGCGGCGGCGAGCTGCGCCTGCGCCTGGTTCACTGTTGGGCCAGCCTCGGCGAGGGAGATCAACTCCTCCTCGCTCGTCGTGATGACGCTCACCTCCGACGTGTCGTCGGCGACGGCCGTGACGATGGTGGTCGAGCCAACGAGCCGCGAAAGCGTGGCGTTGGCCGTGGCCAGCGCATTCTCTGCGGTGAGGATCGCGAGGCGGGCATTGCCCACCTGGATGGACGAGCGAAGCGAATCGGAGCGGGTGGCGGCGCCCGCCTGCACGCGAGCGGTCGATGCGCGCAGCTGCTGCTCGGCCTGCTCGAGCTGCTTCTGCGCGGCGGCGCGCTGTTCACGGGCCGCGAGCACTCCGTAGTACTGCTGCTTCACCTGCAGGGCGACGTTGAAGGACTGCGAGACCTCGGTGGCCTCGGCCGCGTCGACGTCGGCCTGCGCGCGACGGAGATCGAAGTAGCGGCGACCGCCGTCGAAGACCTCGAGGCTGGAGTTGAAACGATGGCTGCCGCGCCACGGCTGGTCGGTGGAGACGACCTGGTTGAAGTCGGGCACGAAGCGTGTGCCGTCCTGCTTGCTCACGCCGGCGCCGAAGGAGAGCGTCGGAAGGAAGGCGGAATAACGCGTGCGGACCGCGGCCGAGTTGGAGCGGATCGCATTGCGCGCCTGCACGGCCGCGGGCGCATTGCGGCGCGCCATGCGGACGGCTTCATCGAGCGGGATCGGACGGGGATCCTGCGCGACGAGCAGCGCGGGGACCAGCATCAGTGACATCACGAACGCCTTCATTGCTGCTTCTCCTGGCGGCGCGCGGCTTCGCGCTCGCGTTGCATCTTGTCATAGATGGCCTGCTGCTCGGGCGTGAGCAGCTGCCGGATCTGCGCGCGGGCGGCATCGCCGACCGAGTCGATCTGGGGCCGTACCGGCCCCATGAGGTCGTTGTAGCGCTTGTTGCGGTGATCGAGGATCGTGTCGAGCGCGGCGCGCTGCGTCGCGTCGAGGCGGAGTTCATCCGCGAGCCGCGCGCGCATCGCCCGCTGGTCGCCCCACTGGCTCACGAGGCGCTCGCGGAGGATCCACCGGTCGAGCGTCACGCCTACCATGGCCCCAACAGCCACGGCGGCGACGTAGAATGCCAGCGCGAGCCGCTTGGTCCGGCTCAATTGTCGAGCGGTCCCCGCCGCGCATAGACGGGCTGGTCGACGCCCGGGGTCTCGATCACTCGCTCGTACGCCATCCGCGCCTCGACCGCGCGCGAGCGCAGGTACACCGAGCCCGACACGATCAGCGTGAGGCCGGCGACCATCAACCCGATGCGGTATGCGCGCTCGGAGAGCGCCCACCAGCGGCCTTCGTCCGCACCGCGATCGATGCGCGCCATGATGCGCTGCTCGAGCGTCTCCCAGTACGAGGGATCCGTCGGCGGCGCGACGATCGCGCGCAGGTGGTTCGTCAGTTCGTCATCCCGGACGAGTGCCGGGCCATTCATCTCATCATTCATAGTCCGCTCCTCACCGCTCCGAGTATCCGGCGCAGATGGGATCTTGCGTAATGGAGATCGGACCGGGCCGTCCCTTCGGGAATGTCCAGCAGATTCCCGATCTCCGCGTGTTTGTAGCCTTCCACATCGTGCAGCACGATCACCGAGCGTTGACGTGCGGGCAGCGTGTCGAGCGCCACCTTCAGGCGCCGTCGCAACTCGTCTCCCTCGGCCGGGTCCCGGAACGGCGATGCGACCGTCTCGGGCAGTTCATCCGCGTCGCGCACCTTTCGGCGTCGCGTCACGTCCAGCGCAGCATTCGCGACGATACGGTGCAGCCATGCACCGAACGCCTGATCCGGCAGGAACCGGTCGATCGCCTTGTAGGCGTGCAGGAATGCCTCCTGCACCGCATCCTCGGCGTCCTCATGGTTCACGACAATCGAGCGCGCGACGACATAAGCACGACGCTGATGCCGCCGGACCAACTCCGAGAACGACTCCCGCTCGCCGCGCTGTGCGGCGAGCACGAGGTCGCGCTCGTCCGACGGACGATCAGTCATCGTTCGTCCGGGGACATTCACCCAGGGCAGGGCGATGGCGGTCACCGCAAACTCTCAATGGTCACTGCCTCCTGTTACGCGGGGTGGCTATCTGGCGTTGGGCGCTGGGAGGTGCCACGGTGAGCTGTTCAGGACGCACCGACACCGGCCAGCCCGAGGAGGGACGCGCGACTGCGCATCGCGTCAATGACGAACGCGATGTGGGTGTCGAGTTCGACGCCGAGCGCGGCCGCTCCGT
>JANOTV010000031.1:0-6726 GCA_031416495.1 Gemmatimonadota bacterium | reverse complement strand
CGCGCAGCGCCGCCATCGTCAGTCCGATCCCGCGCGCCGCATAGAGCCGCGAGTTCTCCGACATGATCATCCCCTCCGGACCGTTGTCCGTGTCGAGCATGATGGCGTCGAAGCCGCCGGGATTCGCCCGCAGTACGTTGACGACGTCGTCATGAACGATCCTCACCCGCGGGTCGCGCATCGCCTCGGCGGACAGGTCGTACGAGGGGTCGGCGTTCCACGCGATGACCTCGGCCATGAGCTCCGCGACCACGACGTCGGCGTCGTGCCGCAGCTCCTTCAGGGCGGCGCGGAGCGTGAAGCCAAGCCCCAGCCCCCCGATAAGCACGCGCGCTCCCGGCGCCTCCCTGAGCGACGCACAGGCGACCTTGGCGAGCCGGTCCTCGGAGCGATGACGGCGCGTTGACATCAGCTCCACACCGTCCGCACGGACGAGATACGCGCCGTCGTGCCGGAAGAGCTCGATGAGCGTGCCGTCCGGAGTGCGTGCCTGGCCGAGCCGTACGACGGGCTTCATCGCGGCGCCATCGGCGGGGGATGTTCGGTCGCAAGAGGAGAGATCATCATCGGCGAACAATAGCCGAACGACGGTCCATATGTGATCTTGGTCCTCGTCATCGGGGTATGAACTCAGCAGCGTGTGTTTTGGCCACTGGAGGGCTCGACAATGTTGATTCGTCACGCGACCAGAAGCTTCACAACGTCCGTTCCACTGATGGTCGCCCTCGCCTGTACCGGAAGCATGAACACAGCCAATCGGACTTCTCCATCACAGCCGGCGGTCAGCGCCACCTCTGCGGCCACAGGTACGCTCGACGCTCCGTTGCTGGCCGAATGGACCGGGCCCTACGGCGGCGTGCCCGCCTTCGACGAGGTCAGGGTCGCGGACTTCAGGCCCGCGCTCGAGACGGCGATGTCGCAGACACTCGCCGAGGTGGACCGCATCGCGAAGGATCCGGCACCTGCCACGTTCCAGAATACGCTGGAGGCGCTCGAGCGGGCCGGCGATTCCTTCGATCGCGTCACCACGTACTACGGTGTGTGGAGCAGCACGATGAACGGGCCGGAGTTCCAGCCAGTGCAGCGCGAGATGGCGCCGAAGCTCGCGGCGTTCTCCGACAAGATCAACCAGAACTCCGACCTCTTCGCCAGGATCGAGGCCGTCTACAACGCGCCGGACAAGGCGAAACTCACCCCCGAGCAGCAGCGGCTCGCCTGGCTCTATTACACGAATGCCGTGCGCGCCGGCGCGAAGCTCGACTCCAGTGCGAAGGCACGCCTCTCGCAGATCAACCAGCGGCTCGCCGGCCTCTTCACGACCTTCAGCCAGAACGTGCTCGCCGACGAGACCGACCAGGTGCTCGTGCTGGACAGCGAGGCCGATCTCGCCGGCCTTCCGCAGGCGCTGCGCGATGCGGCCAAGGCTGCGGCCGCCGAGAAGGATCAGGCCGGCAAGTGGGTGATCACCAACACGCGTTCGTCGATCGACCCCTTCCTCACCTACTCGAGCCGGCGCGACCTGCGCGAGAAGGCATGGCGGATGTTCGTCGATCGCGGCGAGAGCGGCGCGACGGACAACAAGCCGATCATCACGGAGATCCTCCAACTGCGAGCCGAGCGCGCGAAGCTGCTCGGCTACGAGACGCATGCGCATTGGCGCCTCGAGAATGCGATGGCCAAGTGGCCCGAGCGCGCGATGGAGCTGATGGAGGCGGTGTGGAAGCCGGCCGTGGCGCGCGTGGAAGAGGAGGTCGCGGACATGCAGAAGCTCGCGGCCGCGGAGGGCGACCGCATCACGATCGAGCCGTGGGACTATCGGTACTACGCGGAGAAGGTGCGCGCGCAGCGGTATGACCTCGACCAGAGCGAGGTGAAGCAGTACCTGCAGCTCGAGAAGCTGCGCGAGGGAATGTTCTGGGTCGCGGGGGAGTTGTTCGCGTTCGAGTTCACGCCGGTGACGAACGTGCCGGTCTATCATCCCGATGTGCGCGTCTGGGAGGTGAAGGACAGGAGCAGCGGTCGCCATATCGGTCTCTGGTACTTCGATCCGTATGCCCGCGCCGGCAAGCGCTCGGGCGCGTGGATGAGTGCGTACCGCACGCAGGAGAAGTTCGATCGTCCCGTCACGACGATCGTCTCGAACAACTCGAACTTCGTGAAGGGGAATCCCGGCGAGCCGGTGCTCATCTCGTGGGACGACGCGACCACGCTCTTCCATGAGTTCGGCCACGCACTGCATGGTCTCTCGTCGAACGTGAACTATCCGTCGCTCGCGGGCACCGACGTGCCGAGGGATTACGTGGAGTTCCCGTCGCAACTGCTGGAGCACTGGCTGGAGACCCCGGAGGTGCTGCAGAAGTTCGCGCTGCATCATGAGACGGGTGAGCCGATCCCGCAGGCGCTGGTGGATCGCATCGACCGGGCGGCCACGTTCAACCAGGGCTTCGAGACGGTGGAGTATCTCGCCGCGGCGCTCATCGACATGAAGATGCATCTCGCGGGGAGCATGCCGATCGATCCGGCGGCGTTCGAGCGCGACACGCTCGTGCGGCTCGGCATGCCGGCGGAGATCGTGATGCGCCACCGGCCGACGCAGTTCCTGCACGTCTTCGGCTCCGACGGATACTCCGCCGGCTACTACAGCTATCTCTGGTCGGACGTGATCACCGCCGACGCGGCGCTCGCGTTCGAGGAGGCGGGCGGTCTGTACGAGCCCGAACTGGCGAAGCGACTGCGCGACAACGTCTTTGCGATCGGGAACACGGTGGATCCCGCCGATGCATATCGCGCGTTCCGTGGTCGCGATCCGCAGATCGAAGGGTTGATGCGAAAGCGAGGATTCTCGCCGCCGGAGCCGCGGTAGGCGACGGCGGCAGCGAATCCCTCACGCGGCGCGAAGGATTCGCCGACTTGCATGCACCGCAGAACCGCACGGTATTGGCAGTCATGAGTCCTCTCATCCGCCGCCTCCTGCCTTGCCTTGTCGCGGCATGCGCCGCGCTCCCTGCCGTCGCAGACCGCTCGCTCGCACAGGCGAACGCCGAGCTCGCGGCGCAGCGCCACCGGCAGCTCGCCGAACTCGACTCCATCGCGATCGTCGAACGCAAGGTGATGATCCCCATGCGCGACGGCATCCGCTTGCAGGCCGACGTGTATCGGCCGCGTGGTGCGAGTGGGAACGTGCCGGTGATCCTCAGTCGCACGCCTTACAACTTCAACTGGTGGGACGTTCGCAACGGCGTGCCACGCGATCCGAGTGCCGCGCTCGATGCCGTGAAGCGCGGATACGCGTACGTCGTGCAGAACGAGCGTGGCAAGTTCTTCTCCGAGGGCACCTGGGACATACTGGGCCCGCCGGTCACTGACGGCGACGACACCTTCTCATGGCTCGCCGCACGCCCATGGTCCAATGGAAAGGTCGGCCTCATCGGGTGTTCATCGACCGCCGAGTGGCAGATGGCGGTGGCATCGCGCGGTCATCCGGCGCTCGGTGCGATCGTCCCACAGGGGTTCGGTGCCGGTGTGGGACGTGTGAATGGCTGGTATGAACAGGGCAACTGGTACCGCGGTGGCGCGATCCAGATGCTGTTCATCGCCTGGCTGTATGGCGAGCAGGAGTCGCAGCGGCCGATCTTCCCGTCGGGTGTGTCACAGGAGGATCTCGTGCGGCTCTCGACCTATTGGGATCTCGCGCCGCAGAAGCCGCCGGTGGATTGGTCGAAGGCGCTCGCGCACCTGCCGGTGCAGGACCTGTTCAGGGCAGTGAATGGTCCGAAGGGAGTCTTCGCCGATTCCGTCGATGTCGCGACCGGCGGACGCATGGTCCAGCGCACACCGAACGATCCCGCGTGGTACAAGGGCGGGCTCTATCACGACGACATGCCGCTCGACGTGCCCGGTTACTGGTTCATGTCCTGGTACGACGTGTCCGTCGGGCCCAATCTCGCGCTCTTCAATCATGCGCGCGCCAATGCGAAGAGCCAGGCAGCGCGCGATGCGCAGTACGCGGTGATCGCGCCGGTGGCCCACTGTGCGTACAAGCGCGCGCAGGAGAACACCGTCGTTGGAGAGCGGTCGATGGGCGACGCGCGACTCGACTACGACGCGATGACCTGGGGCTGGTTCGACACCTTTCTCAAGGGCGATCGCACCGCGCTGCTCGACACGTTGCCGCGCGTGCGGTACTTCACCATGGGGAGCAACCGCTGGCAGTCGGCGGACGCTTGGCCGCCGAAAGGTGCGCGACCGGTGACCTACTGGCTCTCGAGTGGGGGAAAGGCGAACACGCTGCACGGCGACGGGCGCCTGCTCACCAAAAGGCCGAGCGCTGAGGCACGCGACACCTTCTCGTACGACCCCATGCGCCCCGTGCCCTCGTACGGCGGCAATGTCTGCTGCACGGGCAATGCGGTGCAGGCGGGGTCGTTCGACCAGCAGAGGATGGAGGAGCGCCCCGACATCCTCGTGTACACGACGGAGCCGCTGAAGGAGGGCGTCGAAGTGAGCGGCCCGGTGCAGGTGACGCTCCACGTGTCGTCGAGCGCGAAGGACACGGACTTCACGGTGAAGCTGCTCGACGTGTATCCGGATGGGAAAGCGTACAATCTCGACGAGACCATCCAACGCATGCGCTATCGCGAGGGATACGACAAGGAAGTGTTCATGGAGGAAGGGAAGGTCTATGAGGTGAAGCTGGGACCACTCAACACGAGCAACTGGTTCGCGCCGGGGCATCGGATCCGTATCGAGGTCACGAGCAGCAACTTCCCCCGCTTTGACCGCAACCTGAACACCGGTGGTCGCAACTATGATGAGTCGGTCGGCGTGACCGCCCGCAATGCGGTGCACAGCGGACGGCAGGCGCCGTCGCGCATCACGCTGACGGTGGTGCCGGCCAAGCGGTGATCGACCCTTGGGCGTCGGAACGCGCGAGCGGTTCGCCGTGACGTCCGGACCGCTTCAACATCCCAGCACCTCGAAGCCTTCTCGCCGAGCGGCGGAGGCCAGTGGTTGATCGAGCGTCACGAACGGAAGGGTCTTGGGATCGAAATCGGCGAGCACGATCGCCGCGGCCAGCTGTAACGCATCTGCCGCCCGCAGCGTGTGCAATCGCAGCAAGCGCGTGGCCTGGTCGCGAACCCGCTCGATTGGGGGTACCTCAGTCCATCCTCGGCGCGCTTCCATGCGAAGCGGGGAGTCGGAACGCGCGACATCGGAACGCGCGACAGGTTGCGCGCTTCGTTCCGGCGGTTGCCGCCGCCCAGAGTCCCCGCTTCGAAGTCGCCTTCAGCAAGGACGCGCACGCCGCCGCGATCACCGGCCGAGCGTACGTCGCGATCAGTCGCACCAGCGACGCCCGTCGCACGCCGATCCAGCAGACCGGCGAGAACGGCGTGCGGCTGCTCGACGAGTATCTCAAGGCGACGAGCGCGCCGAAGTGGAGCGGAGAGACGGTGTTCGAACCGATGGCGCCGCACTGTTGGGGGCCCGCGATGCCGCAGCTCATGGCGAAGATGGTCGCGCACATGGAACGGTATGCGCCCGCTGGTGCGGATCTCAGGAGCTGGTGCTGGTAGCGCGACCGCGGCGCAACGTCGAATTCGCCGCGCAGGATCGCAGGCCCCTTCTGCAGGAGGACGCTCCGCTTTCCGATCCTTCCATCGGACCCGATCCGCTGTACGATCATAGGGTGTAGAATTCGAGGTGACCAAGATGCTGACAATCGATACGATCGCGAAGCGTGCAGTTGCAATGCGGGCCGCGGCACCGACGGATGTCGAATGCTGCTGGACCTGGAAATCGGAGATGCCACATGACGCCTCACGTTGAACTGGTGTACTTCGAAGGCTGTCCGCACGCTGAGGAGGCGCGGAACCGCCTGCGCGAGGCGCTCGCGCTCCTGCAGCTCCCGCCGGCGTGGACCGAGTGGGACACCGAGCGCGTGCACACGCCGAGCACGTACCGGCGTTTCGCCTCGCCGACAGTTCTGGTGGATGGTGTCGACGTAAGCGGAGGGGTCGAGGGTGCGGGCATGGGCTGCGCCGTGGGCGGCGGGCCAACCGCCGAGGTCATCGTGCGCGCATTGCGGAGCGTAGGCGCGTGAACACCAGGATCGCTTGACACCATGACCTCAGGCACTGCACACCCCTTTAGATGATTGCCCAGGTTATCGACAGCATATCGCTCAATCCCGATACGGTGTTGAAGACCACGCTGGCCATACTCGCCACCGAACGCGCTGCGCCGTGAACACGCTTACTCGAGTCGACTGGCACCAACTCCCATCGGAACAAGTGGCCGAGCTGCTGGAAAGCGACCCGGCCACTGGCTTGGCGCAGGCCGATGCCGAGGCGCGTCTACGGCACTTTGGTCCGAATCAGATGACTGCGCAGAGGCGCCGTAGCGAATGGATGCGCTTCCTTTTGCAGTTCCATCAGCCGCTCATTTACATCCTGCTCGCCTCGACCGTCATCGCCGCAGCGTTGGGCGAATGGGTGGATGCGTCGGTCATCTTCGGCGTCGCCTTCATCAATGCCATCGTCGGCTATCTCCAGGAGGCGAAGGCGGAGAGAGCCATCGAAGCGCTGGCGAAAATGGTAGTCACCGAGGCCACGGCGCGGCGCGGCGGCGAGAAAGTGCGCCTTCCCTCGGCGCAGCTCGTGCCGGGCGACGTGGTGCTACTGCAATCGGGCGATCGCGTGCCGGCCGATATGCGTCTGTTGCACC
>JANOTV010000030.1:0-2282 GCA_031416495.1 Gemmatimonadota bacterium | reverse complement strand
CGATAATTCCCCGGAAAGCAGTGCCCAAGCCTACTTTCCGCACTTCTCAAACGCGATATCGCACCACGCCCCTCAGTCAGCGATTTGAAAGATTGCGGGAGGCAAGCGCAGGAGTGCGAGGATTTGCTGGTGCAGCGCAGTGAGTTCGGGCTCGAAGATTTGCGTCAGCCGACCCTGATGGAGTAGTCGGTGCCGCTGGAGCGGGGCGAGGACATCCAGGATGCGCTCGCTACTGGGCGCTCGGCACTCGCGCTCCTCCGGATAGAGTGGCAGCTGCGGCACCTGGTCGCGAGCCATTCCCCGACGGACTTCACGCTCCAGGAGGGCATGGACCAGCAGCGCCAAGAAGTAGAGGAACAACAGCGCCTCGATCCGGGACACGTTATGCAGCCACACCGGCGCTACCGCTTGGACCGTCTTGAGCTGCTCGAACCGCTTCTCCAACTTCGGCTGGAACTTGTAGGCCTCCAGGATCTGCGGCAGAGACAGTCCCTTGTCGTTGGCGATCAGCGGGAACATGCCGTCGGAGTGCGCGTCGGCGGCCACCACGTCGTCTCGCACGCGGGCGACGACGGAGAAGCACGGCCGTGGCGTGCGCCGGTAGCGCGTGGCGGGGCCAGGGCGTCCGCGTTTCTCCTGCCGATAGACGGGGGTGCTCCCCTGCGCGATCTCGATGCCCACCCAGCGCTCCGCGCCGGATTCCTTGAGAATCTTCCGTCCCGCGTCCTCCACCCGCTCCCGAAGGCGTAGGCGACAGCGTGTCCCTTGGAGTTTCGTCTGCAGGCGCTCGATCCCGAGGTATGCTTTCTCGATGCGCGCCTGCCGGGTCCGGGCATCCTCCTGGGCCATCAGCGAGTTCCACACCCAGACGATCCGGTAGCCTTCCTGCGAAGGCACGGCGGCCTCCACGACCTTCCACACGTCCTCGGGGCCGCTGGGCCGACGAGGATTCTGCCGTCGCAGGGCGTCCTCCCACGGCGGATCGTGCGTCTGGAGATAGGTGCGAAACCATCGGTCCTCCCGCCGGGTCTTCGGCAGCACCGTGATGAAGCGTCCCTGGTGCTGGTCGATGTGAGCGAGCGTCGCCTTCGCGCACAGCTTGCCGTCGGCGACGTACAGAAAATCGCGTCGCCCCGCCAGCCGGCAGAGCGTCTGCCACGTCTCGAGGTGCGTCGTCGAGTCATTCGTGTTGCCATCCAGCGCCTGGTAGTGGATCGGCACCGCCCCATCGGCCGAGACCGTCAGGACGAACAACAACTGCTTGAGGTCAGGACGATGGTCCTTGTTGTGCCCGAACGTGAGGTGCACGGTCGGCTTCCCGCGCACCGCCTGGCCCTGCGCCGTCCGATACGCCCCCGTCAGGGTGACGGTCGTCGAATCGTTGTGCAGTTGATCCAAGGCCACGGTGAACTCGCGGATCGTGTGCAGGACGACCGTCGTCATGAGGGCCGCGCGATCCGCGTCGAAGAGCCGATCGAGCGCCCGGCCGACCCGGTCGTCATTGAGGAACGCGGCGGCGCCGTCGGCCAAGCCCACCAGCGCGGGCTCGGCTCGCGTGGCCCATTCCGTGAGCGCGTAGATGGGTTGGCGATCGGTGAGGACGATGTGGCGCAGCAGGACCCCGAGGACCGTGGCCGCACGTACCCGGCCCCCCGAGGGAAGGGCTTGGGCGAGAAGGCGGTCCACCTGAAGCCGGTCGAGGATGGCGTTGATCAGGGGGAGGCCCCCGACGAACCGCGAGTCCAGCGTGAACCCGGCAGACATGCGCGTGGAGTGCACTTGACACCTCGCAGAGCTAGCAGTAGCATAACTGCTAGATGCCGCCTCGTCAAGCACCCTCGACCCCTCGTCTCGGAGGCCTGGCAAAACTCCAGGTGTTCCAACGCGCAATCCTCACGCTCGGCTTCGTCCGCCCGGGTAGCCTGGTCCGTCGCTACATGCCCTGCGGCAAGGCGGCCTGCCGGTGCATGGCCCAGCCCCCGCAGCTCCATGGCCCCTACGACCAGTGGACCTACAAAGTCGCGGGACGAACGAAGACCATGCGGCTCTCAGCGGCGCAGGCGCAGCGCTGCCGGGCGTGGCTCCGCAACCACAAGCAACTCAAACGCCTCGTGCGGCGGATGGAGCAGCTCTCACTCCGAGAAACGGACCGCGCGCTTGGCGCGATATCGCCTCGGTAAAGTGCGGAAAGTAGGACCAATGCTTCGTATCGCCTTGCCCAACAAGGGCCGCCTCAGTGAAGATGCCCGCTCCCTGCTCGCCGACGCCGGTCTCGAGGTGCG
>JANOTV010000029.1:0-3736 GCA_031416495.1 Gemmatimonadota bacterium | reverse complement strand
ATCCGGCGCGGTCGCCGCCGAAGATCACGTTGTTGACCGCGCTCGCCTGGGTGCGATACGAGCCCGTGAGGCGGACGCGGAGGTCCGGGTTCAGCTGGCGATCGAAGCCAAGCTTCGCCATGTAGGCCGGGGCACGGTCATGTCCAGGTGCCGCGGTCGGCGTGGATCTCAACACTCTCCTTCGAGCGTGACAGGGGGTGCCGCTCGTCCTTGCTGAACTTGGTGGTCTCGAAGGTGATGGGATTGATCCACAACGTGAGACGCGCACCTCATACTCGAGTGACTCCCCCACCCAGAACGGGAGGGAGAACGGCTGCGCGTTGGCCGTGCTGCTCGCCACCGAGAGAGCGACGGCAACGAGGCCGGCGAGGAGGATCGCGGGACGGATCATGTCAGGAATCCTCGCACACGGCGATGCCGCACACCATCGGGCGTTGTCCCCGCTGGTGTGCGGCATGCCACCACGCCGTGACCATCGGCGCGATCTGTCGCTCCTGACGGATGTTGCATGTGGTGTTCTTACACCAGCCCGCCGGTATCGGTGTGCCAGCCGCTTACTGCGCGGCGTTGATCATGTCGAAGATCGGCAGGTACATGGCGACGACCATGCCGCCGACGACCACGCCGAGGAACACGATCATCATCGGCTCGAGCAGCGAAAGCAGGCCCGACACGGCCGCGTCCACTTCCTCGTCGTAGAAGTCAGCGATCTTCGAGAGCATTTCGTCGAGTCCGCCCGTCTGCTCGCCGACCGCGATCATCGAGATGACCATCGGCGGGAAGACCTGGCTGCGCGCGAGCGGCGCGGAGATCGTGTCACCGCCGGCGATGCTGGTGCGTGATGCCATGATCGCATCCGACACGACGCGGTTGCCTGCCGTCTTCGCGGTGATCTCCAAACCGTCGAGGATGCTGACGCCCGAGCTGATGAGCGTGCCGAGCGTGCGCGTGAAGCGCGACACCGCCGACTTCTTGAGCACGTCGCCGAGCACGGGGACCCTGAGCAGGAGCCGGTCGATCACGAGTTGGCCGTTGAAGGTTGCGTAGTACCGCTTGAGACCCTGGAAGCCGAGGAAGATCAGGATGAGGATCGCCCACCAGTACGCCTGCAGGAAGTTCGACATCGCGATGACGATGCGCGTCGGCAGCGGCAGCGCGAGGCCCACCGCCGCGAACATGTCCTCGAACGTCGGGATGACGAAGAGCAGCAGCACGGTGATGGCAACGCCCGCGACGCTCATGATGACGCCGGGGTAGATCATCGCGCCCTTCACCTTCCGCACGAGCGCGTCGTTCTTTTCCATGAACGTCGCGAGTCGCATCAGGATGGTGTCCAGGATGCCGCCAGCCTCGCCGGCCGCGACCATGTTCACGTAGAGCTCGGTGAACGCGTTCGGGTGCTTGGCGAGCGCGTCGGCGACCGTGTGGCCCGACTCGACGTCGAACACCACTTGCCGCGTCACCGCCTGCAGCACCGGGTTCTCCGACTGCTTGGAGAGGATGTCCAGCGCCTGCACGAGCGGCAGGCCGGAGTTGATCATGGTCGAGAACTGGCGCGTGAAGATGACGATGTCGCGCATCGAGATCGAGCCCGTCGTCTTGGGCTTCGTCTTCGCCGCCTCCTCGATCTTCACGACGGTCATGCGCAGGCGCTTCAGCTGCGCGACGACGTCGTCCTTGTTGGCGGCGTCGATGGTCGCGCTCTTGAGGTCGCCTTGCGCTGTGCGTGCGGTGTATACGAATGACGGCATCTTTTCTCCTGGGGACTATGCGCTCAGGTGCTGCTGGGTGCTGCTGGGTGCTGCTGGGTGCTGCTATCGACGGCCGGCCGCACCGGCCGGCGCTCCGGGCTTCTGCCCGGCGACATCATCGGTGACCGACTTGCCGATCATGCGCAGGAACTCGTTCGGGTCGCCCGACACGCGCAGGCACTCCTCCTCGGACACTTCCTTGCCCGTGTACAACATGTACAGGGAATCGTTGAGCGTCTGCATGCCGTGCTTCTTGCCCGACTGCATCATCGAGTAGATCTGGTGGATCTTGTCGTCGCGGATGAGCGCTCGGATGGCCGGTGTCACCACGAGGATCTCCGCCGCCATCACGCGGCCCTTGCCCGAGCGCTTGGGAAGCAGCGTCTGCGTGACGATGCCCTCGAGCACGAACGCCAGTTGCGCGCGCACCTGCGCCTGCTGATGGCTGGGAAACACGTCGATGATGCGGTTGATCGCCTCGGCGGCGCTGTTGGTGTGCAGCGTGGCGAACGCGAGGTGACCCGTCTCCGCGATCGTCAGACCGGCGTGGATCGTCTCGTAGTCGCGCATCTCACCCACCAGCACCACATCGGGATCCTCTCGCAGCGCGTACTTGAGCGCGTTGCCGAACGACTTGGTGTCCGTCCCGACCTCGCGCTGGTTGACGATGCAGCCCCGGTGCTTGTGGATGAACTCGATCGGGTCCTCGACGGTGAGAATGTGCCCCTTCCGCTCGCGATTGATCTTGTCGATCATCGCGGCGAGCGTCGTGGACTTACCCGAGCCGGTGGGCCCCGTGACGAGCACCAGGCCGCGCGGCTTCTCCGCGAACTTCGCGATGATCGGCGGCAGGTTGAGGTCGGCGAACGTCTTGATGTTGAACGGGATCTGGCGCATCACGATGGAGACGCAGCCCCGCTGCTTGAAGCAGTTGCCGCGGAAGCGCGCGAGATTCTGGATGCCGAACGAGAAGTCGAGCTCGTCCTCCATCTCGAAGCGCTTCTTCTGGTTCTCGGTCAGCACCGAATACGCGAGCTGCAGCGTGTCCTTCGGCGCGAGCACGACGTCCTGCCTCGACGCCTCCATGTCGCCATCGATGCGCATCTTGGGCCGCTCGCCCGCGGCGATGTGCAGGTCGGAGGCGCCGCGCTCGATCATCTCCTCGAGCAGCACGCGGAGGTTCACCTGCGGCGCGGTATTCGGTGTGGCTGGAGCGGTCATGGTTGCGGAATGGCGTGATGAACGATGGAGAACGGGCGCGTGATCACGCGCTCGTCTCGCGGATAACCTGTTCCAGCGTGGTGATTCCCTTGAGCACCTTGAGCATGCCGTCCATGCGGAGCGTGAGCATGCCTTCCGCCACCGCCGCGTCCTTGATCTCGGCGGCACCGACGTTCTGCAGGATCAGCTTCCGCAGCAACGGCGTCATGAACATGACCTCGTACGCGCCTTGGCGGCCCTTGAGTCCCGAGCCGTTGCAGGCGTCGCAGCCCTTGCCCTTGAAGAAGGTCAGGTCGCCGATCTTGCTGTCGACGGTGATGCCCTTCAGGTGGGGAGCGACATCCTTCGGAGCGCGTGAGATCGCGTCGTTGATCGCTTCGGCCGTGAAGCGCATGTCGCGCAGCGTCGAATCGCGCTTGAGCTTGGCCGTCTCGAGTTCGAGGTCGTCCGGCTTGTACGGCGCCTTGCATGCGCTGCAGATGCGACGGAGCAGTCGCTGCGCGACCACGAGGTTGAGCGCCGAGCTGACGTTGAACGGCTCAAGACCCATGTCGAGGAGTCGCGTGATGGTCTCGGCAGCCGAGTTCGTGTGCAGCGTCGAGAGCACGAGGTGGCCCGTGAGTGCGGCCTTGATGGCGATGCCGCCGGTCTCGAGGTCTCGGATCTCGCCGACCATGATGATGTTCGGGTCCTGGCGAAGGAACGCCCTCAACGCCGCCGCGAACGTCATGCCGATCTCGGTGCGCACGAGCACCTGGTTCACG
>JANOTV010000028.1:0-4350 GCA_031416495.1 Gemmatimonadota bacterium | reverse complement strand
TAGTCGCCGCCCACCAACTGCACGCACTGTCCATCGCGGATATCGACTGCTGGTATGGCGAGCATCAGGTGGTCACCGCGCTTGAAGGAGTAACGCTTATGGAGCTCGAGTCACGGAGCCAGCCATCAATGAACCGGACGCCGGCCCGGCTGCTCTTCTCTGGATGGAACTGCACGCCCCGGCACGAGCCACGGCGCACCGCCGCCGCGAAGCGATCCGGCCCGTATGTGGACCACGCCGTGACCACGGACTCATCCACCGGCCGGCATGCATAGCTGTTCGCGTAGTACACGCTCTCGAGCCGCGCGTCGGTGATCACCCGGTCGCGCACATCCTCGAGCGCGTTCCATCCGATCTGCGGCCGGCGCTCCGCGCGCAGCAGCGTCACGCGCCCGGAGAAGATCCCGAGTCCCCTGCCGCCGCCTTCATCGCTCTCGTCGAAGAGCAGCTGCATGCCAAGGCAGATGCCGAGCACGGGGAGTCCTCCGAGTGCGGCGTCGCGCAGCGCATCAAGGGCGGGCGCCAGATGTTCCGACGCCGGTGCGAACGCTCCCACACCAGGCAGCACCAGAGCATCCGTCGCGATCGCCCGCCGCGCATCAGTCTCGACGCGCACGTCGCGGTCGGGTGCCGACAGTGCCTTCGCGAGCGAGTGCAGGTTCCCCGCCCCATAGTCGAGGATGGTCACACGCATGGCCACATCTCCTCGACGTGGCGAGCCACGCGCTCAAGTTCCGCCCACGGCGCCACAGCGAAACGCAGCGCCTGATCGATTCCCTTCAGTTCCGCGAACGCACGCACGCCGATGCCCCGCTGACGGAACGACTCCGCTGCCTGCGCCGCGCTGCCGTCGAGCTGAAGGAAGATGAAGTTGCCACGCGAATTCCAGCGCCTGATCCCCGCACGACCATCGAGCGACGCGGTCAATCGCTCGCGGCAGACACGCGCATCTGCCGCCGCGTCGCGCATCCATCCTGCGTCGTCCGTCAGCGCCGTGGTCGCGGCGATCTCGGCGAGCGCATTCACTTTGTACGGTCCCCTGGCCTTCGCGACAGCCGCGACGAGTCCGCGGCCGCCGGTGCCGTAGCCCACGCGAAGCCCGGCGAGACCCCATGCCTTGGAGAACGTTCGCGTGACGAGCACGCGCTCCATCGCCACCGCGTCCGCGCGCCAGTCATGCTCGCCGCTGAACTCCGCATAGGCCTCATCCAAAAGCACCATACCGGGCGCCCGCTCGACGAGTCGGCGGATCTCCGACGCCGGTGTGATGGTGCCTGTCGGATTGTTGGGCGAACAGAGATAGATCACCCGCGCGCCGGTCGCGAGCAGGCCGTCGACGTCTGCGCTGCCATCAGGCAGCAGCGGCACGCCGAGTGGCCGCAGACCGTTCAACCGCGCGAAGAGAGGCACCATCGAGAACGAAGGATCCGGATGTGCCACCGTGTCGCCCGGCATCGCCGTCGCGCGCATGAAGGCGTCGATGACATCATCGCTGCCGCAGCCCGTGATGACTTCGTCAGGACGAACGCCCGCCGACGCCGCGATCGCTTCGTTCAACCGGCCGCCACCCGCGGACGGATACGCGGCTATCATCGAGGATGGCGCGGCGCGCAGTGCCTCGATCGCGCGCGGCGGCGCGCCCCAAAGATTCAGGTTGTCGCGCAGGTCGAGATCCACTCCATCGAGCGGCACCGAGGAATACGCCGACATGCTTTCGATATCCTGCCGTGAGACGCGGATCATTCGCTCTCCCACTGGCGCGCCGCCGCTGCGTGTGCGGGCAATCCTTCCGCCTCTGCGAAGAGGGCGACGTCGGATGCGAGCGATCGTGCCTCGGCCCGTCCGACGCGCTGCCAGGTCGTCCATCGCATGAAGTCTACGGTCGAGAGGCCAGAGTACGATCGAGCGAGCCCGCCCGTCGGCAGCACATGGTTGGCGCCGGTCATGTAGTCGCCGAATGCGACGCTCGTGGTCTCGCCAACGAACACCGTGCCCGCGTTCCGCAGCGACGCGAGGACCGTCGACTGCTGCGTCGTCGATATGGCGACCAGCAGATGCTCCGCCGCCCACTCGTTGGCGAATGTGATCGCGCGTTCGAGCGACGGTGCGATGAGGATCGCGCCGCGCGCCTCGAAGGCCGCCAGTGCAACGAGCGCGCGCGGAGCGATCTCGAGGCCGCGCGCGATCGCGTCGGTGACCTCTGCAGCGAGTCGCGACGAGGTCGTGACAAGGATGACGGCAGCGGCGGGATCGTGCTCCGCCTGCGCGATCATCTCGCGGGCGATCACATCGGGCGATGCCTCCTCGTCCGCCAGAACGAGCAGCTCACTCGGACCGGCGGGCGAGTCGATGCCAACAACGCCACACAGCTGCAGCTTCGCCTCGGCCACGTACGCGTTGCCCGGTCCCACCACGCGATCGACGCGAGGAATGGTCGCGGTGCCGTACGCCATCGCGGCGATCGCCCCTGCACCACCGACCGCGAATAGATGATCGACGCCCGCGATGGCGGCCGCGGCAAGCAGCGTCTCACCGGGAAGTCCGTTGGCGCCGGGTGGTGAGCAGACGATCACCTCTTCCACGCCGGCGACGCGCGCGGGAATCGCTCCCATCAGGAGTGAGCTCGGATAACGCGCGCGCCCACCTGGCGCGTAGACGCCGACGCGGCCGAGTGGGTCTGGCCGACGCCCGATCACGACGCCATCCGCGGTCGTCACCGTGCATTCCACGGGACGCATTGCCTCGTGCACGGTGCGGATGTTCGCTGCGGCACGCTCGAGCACGCGGCGCAGCGCGGGATCGAGTGCGGCGAGAGCGCGCTCGCATTGCACACGTGGCACCTCGAGCGCATCGAGGTCGACGCCATCGAACTCCCATGCGAGCGCCATCAATGCGCGGTCGCCCTCCCTGCGTACACGGCCGATGATGGACGCGGTCGCGGACTGGACGGATGCATCGCTCGAGGTGGACCGGTCGAAGAGCGCCACGGTGTCCGAGGCGGTGAGCGTCTCCGTTGAACCACGCACGGCGAATCGAAGGATCGTCATGCGATGAGCCTTTCGATCCGCGTCACGAGGATGCCCTCGCCGCCGAGTGCCTTGAGGGCGCTTACCGTGCGATAGATGCCGATGGCATCGCACACCGCGTGCACGGCCACCTTGCTGCCGCCGTTCATCACGTCGATCACCGTGGGTCCCGAGATGCCGGGGAGGATCCTGCGCACGTCCTCGAGCCGCTCGCGGGGCACGTTCGCCATGAGGTAGCGCTTGGTGCGCGCGTCGAGCACCGACCGGAGCGCCATGACGAGGTCATCGAGCGAGCGTCGCCGCGCCGCGTATGCCGTGTCGCCGGCCGCGGCGGGTCGCGTGACGAGGCGCGCCGTCGACTCCATCACCGTCGCGACTTCGCGCAGGCCGTTGACGCGCAGGGTCGAGCCCGTCGACGTGAGGTCGAGGATCACATCTGCGATGCCCAGGTGTGGCGCGATCTCGGCCGCGCCGGAGATCGGCACGATCTCGATGCGCTTGCCCGCAGAGGCGAAGTACTGTCGCGCGATGCGTGGAAAGACCGTCGCGATACGACTGCCATCACGCAGGTCGTCCACGCAGTGCACCGCCGAGTCCTCCCGCGCGGCGATCACGAGGCGGCACCGTCCAAAGCCAAGGTCGAGCAGGGGTTCGAAGTCGCGTTCCGCTTCCTGCAGCAGGTCGAGTCCGGTGATCCCCGCGTCCGCGGCGCCGTCCGCGACGAACTCCGGGATGTCCTGCGCGCGCACGAAGATGGCCTCGAACTCCCCGAAGGACCCGAGCGAGGCGATGAGCGCGCGGTCGGAGGAGGCGCGCACCTCGAGACCGGCGTCGGCGAGCAGGGAGCGGGCATCTTCACTGAGGCGGCCCTTGTTGGGCAAGGCGATACGAAGCATTGGTGAGTCGGGAGAAATGAAAAAAGGCCCGTCCGGGAAGCGGACGGGCCTGGAAGCAGATGGCGGGGGATCGGGTCGGGACTACCTGACCGACTCCATGCACGCCGAACGCTCCCGACCCGTCGAGTCGAGATGATGCGCGGCGTGATGGTGCTGGAGGCTGGTCATGGAGCGCGAAGAGTAGTCGGTGAGTTGTGGCGGGTCAACCCGGCTGAACCCCCGGCGGAACCCCCGGCTGGTACCGTGGTGTTGCAGGCCAGTTGGCAATTGGGGGAAGCTTGTGATATTTTTCACAAGCGCTCGGGGAGCACCCGACGACTCATCTCTCATTTCCGTTGGATTGGAGGCTATTCGTTATGATGTTTAAGGGGCTTACGCTCGTAGCGAGCGCATTCGTTCTCGCCGCCTGCGGTGGCGCGACTGAAGAT
>JANOTV010000027.1:0-9065 GCA_031416495.1 Gemmatimonadota bacterium | reverse complement strand
CACCTTGAGCGCGACCTTGCGGTCGTGCTTGATGTCCGCGGCGAGGTACACCGTTGCCATCCCACCCTGGCCAAGCTCGCGCTCGATGGTGTAACGACCCTCGAGGGCGTTTCCCAGCCGCTGCATCACGTCGTTCATTGGGCCTTGTTCATTCGGGTGCGGAGCTCGTTGATCCCGTTCTGGCGCGGATCGCAGGCACAAATGTACGACGCGCCACCTCGAAGGACGAGGCGGCGCGTCGTACGGCTTGACTGGTATCGGTAACACGGACGGTCGCCGGGCAGGGTGCGCCCGGTCAACGCCCGATCATTGTCACGGAGTCAGCGGCGGCGTGACGATCGCCTGGAGCACCGGGCGCATCACCCAGTTGCCGGACCTGCCGGCCAGCTTACCGAAGCTCTGCGCGACATCGAAGTCGATGGTCAGCGTGACCGTCTCGTCCTCGTTGATCACGACGGCGCTGTTCGGCAGGTTCACCTTGAGGCCCGACTGGGCCAGGCTCGGCATCTGGAGCGAGCCTGCGAGCACGGTGCCGAGGGGAAGACCCGCATAGGTCGGCGACGAGGCGTAGAACTCCGTCGTGCCACCCTCACCCTCCACTTCCAGATACGCGCCGCTGATCACGAAGCGCAACTGGCCGTAGCTGCCCACGGGAATGACGGCGGCGTTGATGAGTTCGGCGGTAGTGCCCACGAGCGTCAGCAGGTTCGTCGTGAAATCCTCGTCGCGGAGCACGATGCGTCCTGCATCCGAATTCTCCGACGACTGCAGGTAGATCTGATCGATCGTCACGACCGCGGCGACGACATCACCCGGCGCGTCCGTGAGCCGCAGCGAGATCTCGCCGGTGCGGAGTGCGGTGGCGGAATCGCAGGAGACGAGCCCGACGATCGCGAACGATGACGCGATCAGGATCATCGCGGTCCTGCGCAACGAGTGAAACATCAGTACTCCTGGTCCGAGTGGAGCGGCACGACCGCAGGCCGAGCCCCATGACCTGAAGACCGCAGGGAATGCCCAGCCGGTCACATTTCCTCCTGACGCCCCGGGATGTCTCCTTCATTCGCATCCTGCAGCGATCGCGGCCCCCACATATTGTGCCCTGTCTTGACATAGGGGTGAGGGGTATATATCTTCATACCTCCAGAGGGTATACTTCACAGCGCCCGCCGATGGTGGGATCGGAGGAACGATGACGACACAGTCGATCAGGATCGGCGGCATGACCTGCGGGCACTGCGTCGGGCGCGTCAGCGCCGCTCTCAAGGCCCTGCCCGGCGTGAGCGTCGAGACCGTGAATGTCGGCAGCGCCACGGTGTCGTACGACGAAGCAGCCATGGATCCGTCGCAGGTTATGCGGGCGATCGAGGGCGCGGGGTTCGACGTCCTGCCGACCGTACCGGAGGGCAGGTGACCGGCGTCGAGTGGACGGTCGTGATCGCCGCGCTCGCGGCCATCACCTGGGTCAATTGGTATTTCTTCTTCGCCGGGCGCAGCCCCGTGCTGGCGGCCGCGGCCACCGGCACCGGCGCCACCGCTGGCGCGGTGCCTGAGATCGTCATCACCGTGGACGGCGGATACAGTCCGAACGCCGTGCGCGTGAAGGTCGGCCAGCCCGTGCGCCTCATCTTCGACCGCAAGGACGACTCGAGTTGCTCCGAGGAAGTCGTCTTCCCTGATTTCGGCGTGCGTAGGTACTTGCCGACCGGCGAGCGCACGACGATCGAGATCACTGCGCCCGCTCCGGGCACGTACGGCTTCACCTGCGGCATGAGCATGCTGCGCGGCACGGTGGTGGCCGATGCCTGACACGCTCACCACCGCTCGCATCCCCGTCACTGGGATGACCTGTGCCGCCTGCCAGTCGCAGGTGCAGCGCACGCTGCAGAAACAGCCGGGCGTCACCGACGCGACGGTCAACCTGATGATGGGGAACGCCACCATCAGCTATGACCCGGCCGCCGTCTCGCCCGCCGCCCTCGTGGAGGCCATCCGCAAGACCGGCTACGGTGCCGTGCTGCCCGCGACGGACTCGGATGCGTTCAAGGAGCAGGAAACGCGCGATCGCGCGACCGCCGAGGAATTTCGCGAGCTTCGCCTCAAGGCGATCGTGAGCGGCATCATCGGCGCGATCGCGATGGTCCTCTCGATGCCGCTCATGAGCCAGCTCGCACTCGAGCACTCGCATGATGGCGCGTCGGGAGTCACCGATCCCTTCATGCGCTGGTCGATGACCGTGCTCGACCCGTTCTTCCGCACCGTCACGCCATGGCTCTATTCGATCCCGGTCCCCGTCCTCACCTGGACGCTGCTCCTCGTCACGCTCGGCGTGATGTCGTGGGCGGGCCGTCACTTCTATACACGCGCGTGGGCGGCCTTCCGACACCACTCCGCAGACATGAACACGCTCGTTGCCGTCGGCACCGGCGCGGCGTTCCTCTACTCGGTGATAGCGACCGCCGCGCCGGAGTTCTTCCGCAGCCGCGGCGTGCCGCCGGATGTGTACTTCGAAGCGGTCATCATCATCATCGCGCTGATCCTCACGGGCAACGCGTTCGAGTCGCGCGCGAAGCGGAACACCGCGGTCGCACTGCGCGCGCTCGTGAAGCTGCAGCCGAAGACGGCGCGTGTGCTCCGCGCCGGCGCCGAGCTGGACGTCCCCGTCGAGCAGCTGGCCGCAGGCGAGATCGTGATCGTGCGCCCGGGCGAGCGGGTTCCCGTGGACGGCACGATCATCTCTGGCGAGAGCGCCGTGGACGAGAGCATGTTGACGGGCGAGTCACTGCCCGTGGCGAAGACGGTCGGTGACCGCGTGATCGGCGGCACGATCAATCGCACGGGCGCCTTCCGCCTCGCCGCAACGACACTCGGCGCGGACTCGATGCTCGCGCAGATCGTGCGGCTCATGCGCGATGCGCAGGGCTCGCGTGCGCCGATCCAGCGCCTGGCGGACCGCATCTCGGGCATCTTCGTGCCGGTCGTCATCTCGATCGCCATCGCCACGTTCGCGGCGTGGTTCGTGATGGCCGATGCGGCGTCGGCGGTGCGCGGCTTCGCAGCCGCCGTCGCCGTGCTCATCATCGCCTGCCCCTGCGCGATGGGACTCGCCGTGCCGACCGCAGTCATGGTCTCCACGGGTAAGGGCGCGGAGCTCGGCGTCCTCATCAAGGGCGGGGAGGCACTCCAGCGCGCCGGCGACGTGCGCACTGTCGTGCTCGACAAGACGGGCACCGTCACGGAGGGGCGCCCAACCGTCACCGATCTGATCGGCGTTGGCATGCTCGCCGAGAACGACCTGTTGCGGCTCGTCGCCTCGGTGGAGCGGAGCTCCGAGCATCCGCTCGCGGAGGCGATCGTGCAGCACGCCGCGGCGCGCGGGCTCAAGCTCGGAGAGGTCGAGGCCTTCGCATCGGAGACGGGACGCGGCGCGACCGGTGTGGTGGACGGCACGACGCTCGCCGTCGGGAACGCGGCGCTGATGGCGGACTACGCCATCGACATCGCGCCACTGGCGGGTGACGCCGAGCGACTCGCGGGCGAGGGCAAGACGCCGATGTACGTTGCGGCGGATGGCCAACTGGCAGGGCTCATCGCCGTGGCGGATCCCATCAAGGCGACCTCGCGCGCGGCCATCCGCCGCTTGCGCGAGATGGGCCTCGAAGTCGTGATGCTGACCGGCGACAATCAGCGCACCGCCGATGCGATCGCGCGCGAGGCGGGCATCGACCGTGTCGTCGCCGGCGTGCTGCCCGCAGGAAAGGTGGACGAGATCAAGCGCCTGCAGGCCGAAGGAAAGGTCGTCGCCATGGTCGGCGACGGCATCAACGACGCGCCGGCGCTCGCGCAGGCCGATGTCGGTATGGCCGTGGGCACCGGCACCGACATCGCGGCCGATGCCGCGGATGTCGTACTGATGCGCGGCGACCTCGGCAGCGCGGTGCAGGCGATCCTGCTCTCTCGACGCACCATGCGCACCATGAAGCAGAACCTCTTCTGGGCATTCATCTACAACGTGGTCGGGATCCCGATCGCGGCCGGCGTGCTCTTCCCGACGTTCGGGCTGCTCTTGAGTCCGGTGCTGGCGAGCGCCGCGATGGCATTCAGTTCGGTGAGTGTCGTGACGAACTCGCTGAGGCTGAGGGGTGCGCGTATCGCTTGAGCACGCGCATCGCAGAGGAACCAACGGTCGCGCCGGCGGATAGACTCGCGATGGAACTCGGGATCTACACCTTCGTCGAACGAACGGCGGACGCGCAGGGTGCGGTGATCGCACCAGCGCAGCGGATCGCCAACCTGCTCGAGGAGGTCGAACTCGCGGACCAGGTCGGTCTAGACGTATTCGGCGTGGGTGAGCATCACCGTCCGGACTACATCTCCTCGACGCCGGCGGTGATCCTCGCCGCCGCGGCCGCGCGCACGAAGCGCATCCGGCTCACGAGCGCGGTGACGGTGCTGAGCTCCGACGATCCAGTGCGCGTCTTCCAGGAGTTCGCGACACTCGACATCATCTCGCAGGGACGCGCCGAGGTGATGGCGGGGCGCGGGTCGTTCATCGAATCGTTCCCGCTGTTCGGGTACGACCTCAGTGACTACGACTCGCTCTTCTCCGAGAAGCTCGACCTGCTGCTCGCGCTGCGCGACAATGACCGTGTCAGGTGGGAGGGCCGCCATCGGGCGGCGTTGCACGACCAGCCGGTCTATCCGCGACCAGTGCAGTCGCCGCTCCCCGTATGGATCGCCGTCGGCGGCACGCCGCAGTCGGTCGTGCGTGCGGCCACGCTCGGCTTGCCGATGGCGCTCGCCATCATCGGCGGTTCGCCGGAGCGTTTCAAGCCATTCGTGCAGCTCTACTGGGACACGGCGCGGCGCACCGGACAGGATCTGTCGAAGCTCGCGGTCAGCATCAACTCGCATGGGTTCATCGCCGACGGCGCGCGTGAGGCGGCGGACCTCGCATTCCCGCCCTACCTCGACGTGATGGGACGCATCGGCCGCGAGCGCGGCTGGCCGCCGCCGACGCGCCATCAGTTCGACGTGGAGATCTCGCCGCAGGGTGCGCTCTTCATCGGCGACCCGCAGCAGGTGATCGACAAGATCCTCTGGGAGCACGAACTCTTCGGGCACCAGCGCGGCCTGATCCAGTTCAGCGTCGGCACGATGCCGCACGACCGGATGCTGCGTGCGATCGAACTGTTCGGGACGAAGGTCGCACCGGTGATTCGGCGAGAGACGGCGAAGTGATCCCGTTCTCCCTGCTCGACCTTGCGCCGGGCGTCGCGTGCGCGAGTCCGTCAGGTAAGCGCACCCTCGAGTCGCAGCAGCGTGCGTTTTCGTTCCACGCCCCACCGATAACCCGACAGTCCGCCATCGCTGCGCACGACGCGATGGCAGGGCACGGCGAGCGCGAGGGGATTCGCGGCGCACGCGCCGGCGACCGCACGCACGGAGTTCGGCGATCCGATGCGCCGGGCGATCTCGGTGTACGTCGCCGTGCTCCCCACCGGGATCTCGCGCAGCGCGTTCCACACTTTCTGCTGGAAGGCGGTGCCGCGCAGGTCGAGCGGTGCGTCGATCGCACGACCCGGTGCGTCCAGCAGTCGCAGCACCGCGTCGGCGAGTTGGGCGCCCATCGGCGACCGCGGCTCGTGCACGAGCGTCGCGCGCGGGAAGCGTTCGGCGAGCTCCGCGCGGAGCGTGTCGGCGTCGTCGCCGAGCTGCACCGCTCGCAGCGCGCGCCCACCGCTCGTATGCGCGACGAGGACGATGCCGAGCGCGGAGCTGCGAGTCAGGAATGAGACGGACTCTGGCCGCGTGACTGTTCGTTGCATGGCGTTCTGATTCATCATGACGCTCCTTGCTGGCAAAGTACGGTAATGTCGGGTAGTGCGCTGGCCATCTATTGCCGTCCCGTCTGCACGGCGACGACGCCGAAGTCCGTGAACTGCCGGTTCTTCACGAGCGCCGAGTCGGCGGAGAAGTGTTGCACTTCAAAGTTGACCTCAGGCACACATCTGCCGAGACCCTACATGTGCCATCGTGCCGTGTAGGCCTTGCAGGTGCGCTCGATGGAATCGCGGTACTCTGCGTCGACATCGATGCCGAGCGGGTTGGGGCGCGGTAGGGTCGGAGGATGAACATTGTCAATCCACACCGGCACGAGTAGCACGGAGTCGTACGCCGTCAGATGAGTCTGCGCCGACCCGCGGGTCGGAAGCGTTCTGAATAGCTCGAGCGTCTTCTCTGGCTCCTTAGGGCGATTCTTGCTGATGGCCCAGTTGAACTCGTCAAACAGGCTCTCGTCTCCAGTCGACAGGCGCGGTCGAACCTCGCGGTCAAATGCCTCCTCACGACCACGGTAGAACTTGTGGACCTGATCAGGGATGTTCAGGACGCGCTCAGCGAGCCCGATGAGAACTGTCGCGATGACGAGAGCCTCGGGGCGCTCGCCCTGAACTGCCGCAACAACCTTCTTCAGATCATCGAATCGGTTCGTCCGATTGCGATGTGCCGTGATGACCGATTTGTTCTCAATGGCAATGCGACACTTGGTGATGTCCGGATCGCCTTGCGGATCGGGCTCACCGACGAACAAGTCCACGCGACGCTCGCGATCTCCTGGCGACGAGACGTTCTTCCACACCTTTACCGCGCCACTCTCGACGTCCTCTCGAAATGCCGCGCAGGTCTCCGCCAAGTCCGCTACGAATCCATCGCTCACAATGTCTGAGTGCGTCTCGAGGCGGTGATTGTGGTACCCGGCCTCTTCGATCGCTGCAATCGCCGCATCGAACGGCGTGCTCATGCCGACACGGCCTGACGCTCGCTCATTGATGTCGCGAGCGCTCCCAATCGCGGTTCAAACGAGGACGGAAGTGGCAGTTGCTTGAGTACGTGACTCTGCATCCGGAAGAATCCTTTGGCCGCGCGCTGGCAGTGCGCTCGCAGCCAATCGGTGGCCTCCGTCGAGTTCAGGAACGTGGCAAGTGGCGCGAGGTCGTTCGGGTCAGACGGCACCACGTAGTACACTGAGTGTCGAGGCACGATGCGCCCTCGTTGGTCAAGCACGAAGAATGGTGATTTCGTGATGTCTTTGCAGAGCAACTTTGGTCGCAGCATCGCGTCGAGCGGAAGGTTGTCGTGATAGGAGTACCACTTCTTCCGGGCGGCGCACGTTCGCGCATCGAGCCGCGCGCGACGAGATGTCTCATTCAAGAACCGACCGAGGGCGCCGAGCGCACGTTCGGGTAGTAGACAACCAGTCGCGTCGTACGGCGATAACATCACGCAGTCGGTTTCGAGCTTTTTACCGGCCGTGATCTGTCGACCGGATATGGTCGGGTGTGCGAACGGGCGAAGGGCGTCCGTGAGTTCACTTTCTCGCATGACGAACACCTGGTCGGCACCGGTCGCAACGCCGCAACTGACCCTCAACGCAACATCACCGAGGGTCAGTCCTCCGGTCGTCCTGCGATGACCGTTGATCAGCGGCAACCAAGATCCTGCAGTATCGAGGCGCGCACGCGATGCGGTGCCATCGCGCCGAATGATGCGCGTTGCCGTGCGGCTCCGTCCTGCCGATACGGTCGTGATGAGCGGATACGTAACCAAGGAGCCAAACGTGCACTCGCTCGCGAAGTGAAGCTCTTCGACACGCTGCTCCGTCAGTTGGGCGCGCAAGGCCCGTGCGCTCTCCACGTAGAGAAACTTCTCCGGCGTGATGAAGACGAGTCGTCCGCCTGAGGCAAGCATTCGCAACGACTGTTCGAAGAACAGCACGTAGAGATCGAAGCGCCCTCGTGCCGTTGAGTAGGCGTTGCGATAGGCCGCGCGCTCGCCTACGTCGAGGCCTAGGATCGAAACGTAGGGCGGGTTTCCAATGATAAGATCGAAGCGCTCGTGGCTCGGACTGAGAAAGTCCGCTTGACGAATGTGAATCTCGGAGATGCCCGCAAACCGACGCTTCGCAGTGGCCGCTCGGCCCCGGTCCAGCTCTACACCTGTGACGTGCGGAAGCGGAAGTCGGTGCTTCTCACAGTATCGGACGACTCCTGCAACGAACTCCCCGTCGCCACAGCCCGGGTCGAGCACGCGCAGCTCACGGCGGACTGCCACGCCGTCGAACAGCTTCGCAACCATGAGGTCGACGGTGTCGGTAGGAGTGGGTACGAAGCCCTTCATGCTCTGAGAATCCGATGAATTGATAGGAACCGAATGAATGCCGGAATATCGAGGCCAGCTTTCATCGGCGCAACGCACATCAGTGCGAATTGGCGCGGGACACCCGGGACCGGACAGGTCAAAACATCAGTCTCGCATTGATCGAGGTGTCGGATTGCAAATGTCCCGATTGCTGGTCGACTTCACACTCTCCTCGCGCACGCGGGAGTACGCGAGTGCCAGCCCGTGGCATACCATAGGCAGTGCCTGCATGGCCGTGATACACTGAGTGCGAGCGGCTACCGTCACCGACCAACGCCCGCTACCCTAGCCGGCCATCAGTCACCAACCGTCGTCATAGCCAACGGGGCGCTGGAGCGACTACCGCCGACGCCTCGCTTGTCGAAGCGCAACGACGCGATGCCGAAGGAGGCCAGGGACTCCGCAATCTGTCGGAGCGAGTTCGGGCGCAGCTGACCGATCGACGAGTTCCCATCGCGATCAGTCGGACCCGATCCCGCCACGAGCAGAACAAGCGGCCTCGGCTGGCTGCTGGCTGGAACAAGCAGGGTCCCCGCGAGCACTCCAGGCGCGCGCGCGATGGTCAGCTCCTCCGCCTGCGGAGCGACCGCCACCTGAGCGGGGGCCTCCGCGGGAAGCACGATCGCACTGAGAGCGAAGAGCGCGACGCCGGCGATTCGCGACATGAGGCTTCTGCGGGAGTCTGGCATCGTGCTGGTGGTGTGGCCCCGCCTGATCGTCCACGCTGGCTTCACCGACCGCCAGCATGGCCGCAACCGCCACGGTGAGCGCCGCCAGCGTGAACGGCAGGGCTCGATGCCTTTACGCAGCCTGCCGGTGAGTTGCTTGAGTGTTCACGATGAATCTCCTGATTCTGTTCTTATGGG
>JANOTV010000026.1:0-13573 GCA_031416495.1 Gemmatimonadota bacterium | reverse complement strand
TCGGCACACGTCATTGGGCGCCGGCACGACCGTCGCACGCGCGGCCGCCGCACACGGCGCGACGCTAGGCCACGCGATCGCGCCGGAACTGCAACAACACCACCGCCGCGATGATCAGCGCGCCACCCGCCAGCGTCGGTGCCGTCAGCTCCTGCGACAACACGAACACGCCGAGCAATGCCGTCATGAACGGCTCCACCGTCGACACGATCGCCGTGCGCACCGGCCCGAGCCGGATCAGTCCCATCAAGAAGAACACGCTCGGCAGCACCGTGCTCACCACGGCCAGGGTCACCACGATCATCCACGCCTCAGCGCTCAACTGCCAGGTGAAGCTCTGGTCGGCCACGCTCAGCACCAGGAAGGCGAGCGCCGCGCCGATTTTCGAGTACGCCGACGGGGGCGCCACCGGATGGTCGCGCTGCAGCACGCGCATGATCGGGATGTACGCGCCATACACCATCGCCGCGCCAAGGGCCAACGCCACGCCGCGCCAATCCGCGCCGCTCGTGCCGGGCATACCCACCATCACACCGATGCCGACGAACGACAACACCAGCGCACCCACGCGCCGCCCATTCAAACGCTCCGCGCCGCGCACGGCCTGCACCAGCGCCACCCACGCGGGATAGGAATAGAACAGGAACGCGAGCGTCGCCGCCGGGATGTATTTGAGCGAGCTCAGCGCCATGAACACCAGCAGCGCCTGGCCGAACCCGCCGATCGTCACGAAGCGCAGCATCTCCATCGGCGGGATGCGCTTGTAGTGCTGCGTGCCGACGTACGTCGTGAGCATCACCGCCGAGAGCAGGTACCGCCACGCGAGGATGGTCGAGAGCGTGAGACCCGTCGCCAGCGCGAGCGACGTGAAGATGCTCACCGCCGCGAAGCCCGCGGCCGCCAGCATCGTGTACAGCGTGCCCGGGGCGAGCTGGCTCGCGTCCTGTCGTGGCGTTGAAAACGCGGTCGTCACAAGATCACTCGGGCGGAGGTGCGTCAGGGATCACTGGCCTGGCCGAACGCTGCAACATCATGATCGCGGCGATGATGCACGCGCCGCCCGCGAAGGTCGGAAGACCCACGGGCTGCGCCAACACCAGCGCGCCGAGCAACGCCGTCCAGAACGGCTCGGCGGTCGAAAGGATCGCCGTGCGCACAGCACCCAGCACGGCGAGCCCTCGCAGGAACGTAATGAAAGCGACGGCCGTGCTGAACCATGCGAGCAACAACGCGATGGACCACATCGGCAAGGTCATGCCCGCAAACAACGTGCCGCTCACGCCGGCCACCGTGAGAAAGACAGCCCCCGCCCCCGCGATCACGTACGTCGAGGCCACAGAGGCATCAAGCGCGCCGCGCATGCGATGTATCAACGGGATGTACAACGCGTACACCACGGCCGCGCCCAGCGCGCGCAACACCCCCTGCAGCGGCATCGGTGCGCTCCATGGCGAACCGACCATCAGCGTGATGCCCACGAGCGCCAGCGCCAGCGCCGCCGCGCGCGCGCCAGTCAGTCGCTCGCTCCCCGTGATCGCCGCGAACAGCGTCACCCACGCAGGATATGTATAGAAGAGGAATCCCAGCGACGCCGCAGACAACCACTCGAGCGCGGAGAGGGACAGCCAGGTGACGATGGTCTGTCCTCCGCCGCCGAGCACGATGAGCGCCAGCGCCTGACGCGGCGGTATGTGCAGCTTCGCCAGTCCGCCGGCCGCGATCGCGAGGATCGGCGCCGCGAGCGCATATCGCCAAGCCATCAGCGCGCTGAGCGACACGCCATGGCGCGTCGCCAGCGTCGCGCCGATCGACAACGTGCCGAACCCGCACGCTGCGATGACGATCAACCACGATGCGCGCCGAACGGAAAGGCTCAAAGCAGCGTGCCGCGCAGGATGGCCAACGCGATCGTGAAGTAGAGCACGACACCCGTCACGTCGACGAGCGTCGCAACGAGCGGTGCCGATGCGCTCGCTGGGTCGAACCCGACGCGCCGCAGCAGGAACGGCAACATCGCGCCCGTCAGCGTGCCGAAGAGCACGACGCCCACGACCGTTGCGCCCACGGTCGCCGCGAGCAGCATATAGTGTGGGCCGAAGGGATACAGACCCATCCACTGCCACAACATCACGCGCAGAATGCCGACGCCGCCGAGGAGCACGCCGAAGGCGAGGCCGAGCGCGATCTCGCGGCGCAGCACGCGCGCCCAGTCGCGCATGCCGACTTCCTGCAGCGCCATCGCGCGGATGATCAGCGACGTCGCCTGCGAGCCCGAGTTGCCGCCCGAGCTGATGATGAGCGGGATGAACAGCGACAGCACGACGGCGGCGACCAGTTCGTCCTCGAAGAATCCCATCGCCGCCGCGGTGAACATCTGGCCGACGAAGAGGATCAGCAGCCAGGGCGTGCGCTTCTTGAAGAGATCCATGAAGCTGTTCTGCAGGTACGGCTCCTCGAGCGCGTCCATGCCGCCGAACTTCTGCACGTCCTCGGTGCCCTCTTCATGGATCGCGTCGATGACGTCGTCGACGGTCACGACGCCGATGAGTCGGTGGTCATCATCGACGACCGGCACTGCGGTCAAGCTGTAGTTCGACGTGAGCTGAGCGACCTCCTCACGGTCGGCGGTCGCAGGCACGGTCACGACCTCCGTCCACGCAACCTCCGACACGCGCGTGCCCTCGGGCGCCGCCAGCAACTCGCGCAACGAGAGCACGCCGCTGATCGCACCGCGCGCATCGAGCGTGTACACGGTGTTCATCGCCTCGTGTCGCCCCGCGCGCGCCATGCCGCGCACGGCCGCGAGCGCTTCCTCCACGGTCTGCGACTCGCTCACGGCGACGAACTCCGTCGTCATCAGGCCGCCCGCGGTGTCCGGCGCGTACTGCAGCAGCCGCTCGGTCTCGGCGCGTTCCTTCTCGGGGATCGCCTCGAGGATCTCGTCGGCGACCTCCTCGTCCATCTCGTCGAGCGCATCGGCGCGCTCGTCGGGCGTCATGCGCGAGAGGAGGGCGGCGGCCTGTACCGGATCCATCGCCTCGAGGACCTCGATGCGCAGCTCGTCGTCGAGATACTCGAGCACATCGGCGGCGCGCGCGGGAGGCAGCGCAGCCAACAGGCGCGGCACGAGCTCGCGCGGCAGCAGCTCGGCGACATCGGCCAGGTCGGCCGGGTGCACCTCCTCCGTCTCGAGCGCGATCGCCGCCGAGCCGACTGCCAGCAGCTCCGCAATGTCAGGCGCGAGCAACGCGGCGACGGTCCGCTCTGAATCGCGTTGCCTTGGCGTCACGGTGGATATCCCGGGAGTGCTTTAATGATTTCTTGGCGCGCGACGGAGTGAGTCGAAGGTAACTCCATAAAACCCGCACGCAACGTTCGTAGTGTGATTGTCGAACATGCCGAACCCCCCCCTCCCCCTCCTTCCCCCGGCAATCCCGAAACCCAGTAAACCTTCCGCCCGTAGGCAGTGTCAGAAGGGATGTACGACGACTTTGAGTGGCAGTGGGGTGCAGGTCGGTGCTGGTGGGGGGCCGGTCGGCCCCCTGTCCGCTCGGGTCGGCGAAGCGGGACAAAAAAGTGAGCTGGCGCAGGGCACAACTGAATCGAAGGAACTCGAAGCGCTACCTGGTGACGTGAAGGGCATCCGGTGGCGCTTCGGGCGTTTGTATCGAAGTTGTAGGTGGAAGGTGGAAGGTCACTCCGCATCTTCCCCCCTCCCCCTAAAGCGTCGGTAACTGCCGCGGCAGCGCCCTGACCGACTCAACCTCGAACCCTGCCTCAAGGACAGCGGCCCGCAGGTCGTCCGCGCTCACGCTCCCATCGTGCTCCACCACCACGCGCCCCAATTCCACCTCGGCGCGCAGGATTCCCCCGATGGCGCCGAGTGCCGTGAACACCGCATTTCTCGCGTGGATCGCGTGCATCCCGGGGATCCTCAACTCGAAGCGCATGAGCGGAATATATTCCCGCGATGATCATTGCCTTCCTCGGACTCGGCGCCATCGGCGCTCCCATGGCCCGCCACCTTGCCAGGCGGGCCGGCACGGAGCTGCGGGTGTGGAATCGCACGACAGCCCGCGCGGCCGCCTTCGCCGCCCAACATGGCTGCATTCATGCCCCTGATATCGCGACCGCCGCGCGCGGGGCCGACTTCGTCGTCACCTGCTTTCCCGTCTCGGGCGATGTCGAATCGCTGCTCGATGAACTCCTCGCGGCGATGCCCGCGGGCTCGATGCTCATCGACTGCACATCGGGCGATCCGGCCACCTCGCGGCGCATCGCGGCGCGCACGGGGGAGCAGGGGATCGGGTTCATCGACGCGCCCGTCTCCGGCGGCGTCGTGGGCGCGGAGAATGCGGCGCTCACGGTGATGGTCGGCGGCGAGGCGGCGCTGCTCGCGCGCGCGCGGCCGGTACTCGAGACGTTCGGAAAGAAGATCGTCCACTGCGGTCCGGTGGGTGCCGGAGACGCCGTGAAGGCCGTGAACAACGCCCTCCTGGCCATGCACCTCCTTTCGACCGCCGAGGGGCTCCTGGCCCTCACCAAGGCTGGCGTGGACCCTGCGGTCGCGCTGGACGTGATCAATACCTCGAGCGGTCGCTCGAATGCATCGATGAACCTCTTTCCCGAGCGCGTACTCACGCGAGCCTTCCCGCGCACCTTCCGCCTCGCGCTGCTCGACAAGGACGTCGGCATCGCGGCGCAGGTGGCCCGCGAGCAGAAGGTGCCCTCGCCCCTGCTGCAACTGACCGCCGAGCTGTATCAGGCGGCGCACCGGGCGATGGGGGAGGAGGCCGATCATGTGGAAGTCGTGAAGTGGGTCGAGGCCATGGCGGGTGCGGAGATCATTGGCAACACCGATGCGAAGCCCACGGAGGCCCGCGTATGAACATCGATCGCATCCGCGCCCAGTTCCCCGGTCTTCGCCGTCGCCACAACGGCCTCGATGCCGCCTTCTTCGATGGGCCCGGCGGCACGCAGGTCCCGCAGTCCGTCGCCGATGCCGTCAGCGACTACCTGCTGCATCACAACGCCAACACCCACTGGGCGTACGCCACGAGCATCGAGACCGACGCGATGCTCGCGAGCGCGCGCGAGGCGTTCGCGGATTTTCTCAATGCGTCGCCGCGCGAGATCGCGTTCGCGAACAACATGACCACCGGTACCTTCCACCTCGCGCGCGCGCTCGGGCGCGGCTGGGGGCCCGGCGATGAGATCGTCATCACCGATCTCGACCATCACGCGAATGTCGCGCCCTGGCGCGCGCTCGCGCGCGAGCGCGGCGTCACCATCCGCTCCGTCGCGGTCGACGCCGGCACCGGTCAGCTCGACTGGGAGTCGCTCAGATCGGCGCTCAACGCGCGCACGAAGCTGCTCGCCATCGGCGCCGCGTCCAACGCACTCGGCACCGTCACCGACGTCGCCGCGGCCACGCGTCTCGCGCATGCCGTCGGCGCGCTCGTCTTCGTCGATGCCGTGCACTATGCGCCGCATGCGCTCGTGGATGTGCGCGCGATCGACTGCGACTTCCTCGGATGCTCGTCGTACAAGTTCTACGGTCCGCACGTGGGCATCATCTACGGCCGCGAGTCGCTCGTCGCCGTGCTCGATACGCCGCGTCTCGATCCCGCGCCCGATTATGCGCCCGAGCGTCTCGAGACGGGCACGCAGAACCACGAGGGCATCGTGGGCGGGGCGGCGGCGGTGGACTTCCTTGCGTCCGTGGGCTCTGGTGCCTCGCGCCGCGAGAAGCTGCGTCATGCCTTCGACCTGCTGCATGGGAGAGGCATGGCGCTCTTCACACGCCTGTGGGACGGGCTTGGCGATGTCGACGGCGTCACGCGCTACGGCCCCGGTCCCGACCAGCCGCGCACTCCCACCCTCGGCTTCACCGTCGCGGGCGTGCCGAGCGAGCGCGTGGCGGTCGCGCTCGCTACGCGCGGGCTGTTCGTGAGCCACGGCGACTTCTACGCGACGACCATCGTCGAGCGGCTCGGACTCGCCGCCGATGGTCTCGTGCGCGCGGGCGCGTCGTGCTACACGACCGAGAGCGAGATCGATCGCCTGATCGCGGGCGTGCGCGAGGTCGCGGCATCGCGTCCGTAACAGGGTTCGTGCCACTGGTATATTCCGGCATGCGCGCGCGTTCCCGCCATCGCAGCCTGTGGTTGCTTGCCTCGCTCACCGTCGCGGGCGTCGTCGCGTGCGAGCGTGTCACGCCGTCATCACCGGTGCCGCATGCGGAGTTCATCATCGCCGCCGCGGATTCGGTGTTCTGGGTGCGCTCCGATGACGATGGCATCCGCGTGCGCGGCGCGCCGCTCTCGCTCGCGCTCGTGGGCGGCCGGTTCGTCGAACTCTTCCTCTCCGACGTCGACCAGTCCTTCTACGACGCCGTCTACGTCGGCCAGCGTCTGACCAAGCGCGACCTCGTCACCGGCGATTCGCTCGTCATCTTCAGCGACACGCTCATCCCGGTGCTCGCGCGCGCGTACGCCGCCGCGAATCCCGATGAGCGCCCACTCGGCGACGATGAGGAGGGCAGCGAGAACCCCCGTACCATCGCGAGCGCCGAGATCGCGGTGCTCGACGTGCTCGGCCCCTGGCTCTCGTACGAGTACCGCACCGACGTCGACGTGATCGGCGGCCAGTCGGCGCACGGCTCGCGCCGCGGCGTGATCGATCTCCGCACGGGCTCCGCGACGTCGCTCGAGGCGCTGCTCGGCCCCCGCGAGAGAGCGCGCGTGATCGCCGAGGGCAGGGAACAGTGGCGCGTCGCGCTCGACTCGCTGCGCCTGCTGATGGCCGACCGCAGCGAGTACGAGAGCAGCGAGGTGGACCGGCTGAGCGTCGATCCGCGCAGCTTCACCCTCTCCGTGGTGGAGCGCCAACTGCACATCCGGTTCGCGATCGCGCAATCGGCGGCGCGCGACCTCTCGGGCAGCTACGAGCTCGAAGGCATCAAGGTCGCTCCGCCCGAGTGGTGGAGCGCGGTGCGCGCGCAGCTGCCTGTGGAGAGCAACAGCGGGGAGCGACATTGGCGTCGTGAGGGGTTCACCCTGGTAGCGCGCGACGTGACCGAGCGCGCGGCGCGGGTGTCGTTCGCACTGCGCGACGAGGCGGGCACTGAGTGGCGGCTCGGCTCGGTGCCATCGCCGGTGTTTCGCGTGATGTGGATCGACGATTCCCTCGCGCCCGGCAGCCGCGCCGCGCTCGTGCGCGCATTCAACGAGTCGGCGCTCGTCTCGGAGGATGTGCGCATCGCACTCGCCGTGATCGCACCCGACCGGCAGATGAAGCCCGCCCTCGAGGAACACCGATGAACGCACCGCCAGCTGACGCCCACTGGACCCTCGAGCGCGCGAACCGCGCGCTGCCGCTCGTGAGCCGCATCGCCGACGACATCGTGCGACGCTATGCCGATTGGCAGGCGCTCGTGGGTGAGTTCGAGGTGGCGTCCATCCGCCACTCGCCGGATGCGCCCGATCCCGAAGCTCTGCGCCTCGCCGACGCAGTGCACAAGGCCGCGATGGACATCGACGGGTTCATGCGCGAGCTCACGAAGCTCGGTGTCGAGTGCAAGTCGATGGAGCAGGGGCTCCTCGACTTCAAGGGCGAGATGGATGCGCGGCCCGTGTACTTCTGCTGGATGCGCGGAGAGCGCACGGTCTCGCACTGGCATGAGATCGACGCCGGGTTCGCGGGGCGTCAGTCGATCTAGGCCGCACGGTCTGTCTACGCCGGCGCGTCCGCTTCGGCCGCTTCACGGAACGGCACGTCGATTTCCAGCCCGTCCTTCGCCATCACCAGCGTTCCCTTGAACTCCTCGCGCGCTTCGCGCGCGAGGTCGCTGGTATCGCGCGAGAAGCGCGCCGAGAAGTGCGTCAGCGCGAGGGTGCGAACGCCGGCCATGCGCGCGACCTGCGCGGCCTCACGCGCGGTGGAGTGCATCGTCTCGGCGGCGCGCGGTGCGTCTTCCTCGCTGAACGTCGACTCGTGCACGAGCAGGTCGGCACCGGTCGCCGCCTCGATCGTCGCCGCGCACGGCCGCGTGTCGCCGGTGATCACGACGGTGCGCCCGGAGCGCGTGGGGCCCACGAGTGTCGAGTGACGCACCACGGTGCCATCCTCGAGCGTGATGTCCTCGCCCTTGTGGATGCGTCCCCAGAGCGGCCCCTCCGGCACGCCGAGTGAGCGCGCGAGATCGGGATCGAAGCGTCCACGGCGCTCATGCTCGACGAGCGCATACCCGAGTGCCGCGCCGTGGCGATGGTCCGTCGCGAACGCCTTGATGTCGTAGTCGTTCCGCTTGATCACCGCACCCGGCTCGAGCTCGGTGACCGTGAGCGGAAAGGTGAGCTTCTCGACACTGAACCCTTCCGCGCGCCTGAAGAGCGCCGATGCACCGCGCGGCCCCCAGAGCCGCATCGGCTCCATGCGCGCCTGCAGCGCGAGGGTCTTGAGGAGCCCGAGCACGCCGAGGAAGTGATCGGCATGGAAGTGCGAGAAGAAGATGTCCTCGAGCGAGAACCCGACCCCCCACCGCATCATTTGCCGCTGCGTCCCCTCTCCGCAATCGAACAGCATCGTCTCGCCCTCGCGCGTGAGCGAAAGCGAAGAAACCCCGCGTTCCACGGTGGGACGCGAGGCGGACGTGCCGAGGAAGCGGATGCTGAGGGACACCTTGGAGAGGGCAGGTGAAAGGTGGAAGGTGGAAGGTGGAAGGTAACTGCAAACTGCCCCGCATCTCCACCTCCCACCTACAAGGCCAGCTCCATAAGCCGCGCCTTGTCGATGTTGCCGCCTGTAATCACCAGACAGACAGGAAACGCCGTCGGCTTCAGCTTCCCCGTCATGATCGCCGCCACGCCCACCGCCGCGGAGCCCTCGGCAGTGATGCCCTCCTCCCTGTACAGCCACCCGATCGCATCAGCGATCGCCTCCTCCGTGACCGTCGCCATCGCATCCAACGACGCCTGGCCCTGTGCGAGCATCTCCTCGTCCACACGCCCGGCGAGGCCGTCGGCCAACGTCAGGAGGTCGGGGATGTCGGTCGCCTTGCCGCTCGCGAGGGCGAGGGTCATCGCGTTCGTGCGTTCGCTCTGTGCGCCGAGTATGCGGACGCCGTTCGCGGTACCGCGGATGTAGCCGCCGATGCCGCCGGCGAGTCCGCCGCCGCCGACGGGGATGATGATCGTGCCAAGCGACGGGAGGTCCTGGAGGATCTCCATCGCGACGGTGCCCTGGCCCGCGAGCAGCGTGCGCCCCGTGCAGGGGCTGATGAACGTCGTGCCCGTCTCGCGCGCGAAGGCGCGCGCGGCGTCTTCGGCTTTGTCGTAGCTCGGCTGCGTCGATTCCACGTGCGCGGCGTGCGCGGCCATCGAGGCGCGCTTCACGACGGGCGCGGTGTTGGGCACGAAGACCGTCGCGCGCACGCCGAGGTGCTCGGCAGCAAGCGCGATGCCGAGGCCATGGTTGCCCGCGGAGGCGGAGACGACGCCGAGGGAGAGGTCGTCCTCGGAGAGCGCGAGCATCGCACTGAGCGCGCCGCGCAGCTTGAAGGATCCGCCGAGCTGCTCCGTCTCGAGCTTGAGGTACACGGGGCCGCCGACGATCGCGGTCAGTTTGGGGGAGAGACGCGTCGGTGTGCGGCGCACCATGCCCGCGATGCGGCTCGCGGCCTGTCGCACTTCAAGGGGCGTCGGAAGAATCTGGGAGGTAGTCACGTGCGGTGTTTACGCTGCTCGACCCGGAAAGTTCACTCGGGGCGACATTCTGATATACGCCTCGGCGTCGAACTTCCCGACGCACCACTGGATGCCGCCGTAGTTCGAGGGGTGGCGCGGCGAACTGGGCCCTGCTACTATACTGTATCGCGGCTCCGCCAAGCTGGATCAGGCGGGGCCGTCTGCGTGACCGGAACCAAAACGAGTCGTCGTGTATAAGTAAGCGGTAACACGGGACAAGAGACCTGACCGGCTCGCCGCGGGGCTGTAGCTCAGCTGGGAGAGCGCTGCATTCGCATTGCAGAGGTCAGGGGTTCGATCCCCCTCAGCTCCACTGTTTTTTGATTTTCGCTGGTTCCACACGCAGGACATTTTGCAGGAAATGAAGCCCGCCGCCGTTCGGTAGGACGGAGAGTTCCAATGACGGCGCGCGAGGCACTTCCTGAGTGTAGGAGCCAGTCGACCATCTATGCCGCGAATCTTCAGTGATTCGCGGTTTTTTTCTTGACTGCAGGGGGAGGCAGGAGGTGGGATGTAACTGCACTTCACTGCACTTCACTTCACACCTCTCCTAAAACCCTTCCCGGGTGCGCAACGCAGTCAGATGCGCCGTGTGGTGTCGGCCGTGCCAGTCGTAGAGGGCGAGGAGCCAGTCCACATCGTGCCCGCCGGCTTCGGGATGCGTGAAGAGGCGGTGGTACTGCGCGGGCTCCAGCGCTTCGAGCAGCGTGACCCAGCGTTCATGGATCGCTTCCAACATCACGAGTGAGACTTCGATCGGCAGCGTCGCATCGGGGAGCATCGCCCAGCGCTCCTCGTCGTACGGCTTGATCGTCGGGTTCTCTTCCGTGAGTGCGAGCTTGATGCGGCAGTAGGCGTTCGCGTGGGAGTCGGCGACGTGATGCACGAGCTGGCGCACGGTCCAGCCGCCGGGGCGGTAGGGTGTGTCGAGCTGTGCGTCCGATAGACCGTGCACTGCGGCGCGGAGATTGGCGGGGAGTGCGGCGATGTTGGCGATGTGCGACGCGCGGTCGGTGATGGTGCTCGAGCCCGGCGTCACGGTCTCGAAGCGACCGATGGGATATCGGAGGTCGGGTGTCATGGGTGGGAAGATACCATTCGTTGGCGTTCTTTGACCGCCAACGGGGTTGCTTCAGGAGGCGGTGCCCGGTAAAATTCGAGTTCTTCCGCGCTTTGTGTGGCGGACGGCAAAAAGCACTGCCCCTTGGTGTAACTGGCAACACGCCTCACTCTGGATGAGGAGAGTCTAGGTTCGAGCCCTAGAGGGGCAACTGATTAAAAATGCGACGGGGCGTCCTGCACAGGGCGCCCCGTTCGCGTTGGTCAGGGAAAGTTCGGCCTCGCTTGGCTTCGCTCCTTGTTTGATCAAGAACATCGTGCTTTGCGATCCGTCCACGAGTGTCCTGGCCACCGTGACCCTTCCGGGCTATTGTCGGAACGCTGTGCGTGGTTGGTACTATAGAGATGATGAACGAGCCTTCTGGCCGCCTCAGGAGCCCCACGCAGCGTCGCCTCTTCGTCCCGGCCCCTGCGGTCCGGTGCCTGTTGCTCATGGCCGCTGTCGTCGCTCTGGCCTCTCCACTCGTCGCCCAGGCGGTGCGTGGGACGGTCCAGCGGAACGTCGACGAGTCGCCCATCCGCGGCGCGGTCGTCCTCCTCCTCGACGAGCGAGCCGCCGTGCGCGCCCGCACGCTTTCCTCGGTGACGGGCACCTTCGTGCTCCGTGCGCCCGAGGCGGGCTCCTATCGCATCCAGACGCTGCGCATCGGCTTCCGGCCGCAGACCACGGAGCTCTTCAGCCTGCGCGCCGATACGTCGATGACGCTCGCGCTGAGCCAGGTGCCGGTGAACCTGCCGGCCGTCACGGCACAGGAGATGGCGAACTGCAACGAGAATCCGGCCCGCGGCCTCGCGACCTCGGTGCTCTGGGAGGAAGCCAAGACGGCCATCCTCGCTGCCGACATCACCATCAACGAGTTCAACTACGAGTTCGAGGTGATGCTGCATAGCCGCAAGTACGACACGCGGTCGCCGCCGGAGCTGCTCGAGACGCTCTTCCTGCGCGAGCGCCATCAGGGCACGCGCCCCTGGTCGAGTTATCCCGCCGACACGCTCGAGCGGCGCGGCTACGTGACGCCGACGGACTCGGGACTGCGCTACGTCGCGCCCGACCTCGACGTGCTGCTCTCCGACTACTTCACGCGCACGCACTGCTTCCGCATGCGCGATGCGCGGCGCACGCCGGCCGGACAGGTCGGCCTCGAGTTCGCGCCCGTCGCGACGGTCCGCCGCTCGGAGATCAAGGGCATCCTCTGGTTCGACGCGTCCACGCGCGCGTTGCAATCGGTGCAGTTCCAGTACGTGAACCTCCCCGCGACGGTGAACGACACCATCGCCGGTGGTGAGATCGAGTTCGCGCAGCTCCCGAACGGCGCATGGATCATGCCGCGATGGCTCATCCGTGCCCCCGTGCCCGTGAAGGGCCAGCTCGCCGACACCGTGCGTCGCGCCGGCACCGCCGTGAACGTCTGGTCGTACCTGCCGACCGACGTGCCCCTGTCGTACCGGCTGCGCGTGACCGGTGGCGACCTGCTCTCTGTGCGCGCCGGTGCCGGCACCACGCCCCTCTGGACCCGTGCCCTGTCCTCGCTCGAGCTCAGGCTCGTCGAGGGCGATTCAGCGAATGAGACGCCGGTGGCCGGCGCCGTCGTCGGCGTTGCGGGCACCACGTCGCAGGTGATCTCCGACGACAGCGGCATGGTGCGCTTCGACGGCATGGCGGAGGGCGAATACATGATCGAGGCGACGACGACGCTCTATGCCGCGCTCGGGCTGCGTCCGGAGCGTCTTCGCGTGCGGTTCCCCGACCGGAATACGAAGTTGTGGCAGCGCCTGCGCGTGAAGACGTTGTCCGAAGTCGTGCGCCAGGCCTGCGGCCTCGACACCAAGAGAGCCGCACTCATCGGCACGGTCATCCGTGACGGCGCGCCCGTCGCGCGGGCTCCGGTGGTGGTCGAACCCGCTCCCGGTGCGACCGCCGCGGCCGACACGCTCGGCAACGCCGAGACGCGCACGGGGCCCGATGGCCGCTATGCCGTGTGCAACGTGCCGATGGGTGTCGAGTTCGTGGTGAGCGTCACCGCGCCCGATGGCACGAAGGTGCGCCGCACGGTGGTGATGGAGACGTCGGAGCCGGTGACCTTTCTGGACATCGTGTTCCCGTAGCCGAATACGGAAGAGAGGCGCCTCCACGATCACCGTGGAGACGCCTCTCTTCCTTTATCTCAGAACCGTGCGCTCACGCGCAGATCGTGCTCAGATCACGGGGTGCGTGCGAGGGTGATCGTGGTGCCCGTGGCGGCACCAGCGCCGCTCCATGCCTCGATCTGCATGAACCAGCGGCCAGCGGCCGGGTTCGTGACGGCGCAGGACTCGCCGGGGCCAGAGGCACCCGAGTAGCACTGAAGAGCCGGTGCCGCGGAGGTGAGGGCCGGACGGTAGAGGTAGAGGTCCGGGTCGCCAGTGCCGCCAGCGGTGGTGATGCTCAGGCTGGTCGTGCCAGCCGGAACGTTGATCACCCAATCCTGGAAAGCGCCCGATGCGATCGTGCCATTGGTGACCGTGCCAGGAGCCAACTCCGGACGGCCGACAGCGGTCAGCGCAGCGGTCTGTGCGACACCGTCAACGCTCACGGTGATGCTCGACGTGCCGTTGTTCGCGATCATGGTGACGAGGCCGGTCGCACTGACCGTCGCGTTGGCGGGCGTCGCGGATGCCCAGACGACCGTGCGGCCGGTGAGCGAGAGCAGGGTGCCCGAAGCGGCGCG
>JANOTV010000025.1:0-2540 GCA_031416495.1 Gemmatimonadota bacterium | reverse complement strand
TCCCCGCGGACGTTGGAGACGCGCTGGCAGCGTACCTGAGCCAGGATCGTCCCCCGTGTGCCACCCGCAGGGTCTTCGTTTGCATGAAGGCCCCGTGCCGGGGCTTCCACCACGCCAGCACAGTGAGCACGATCGTGCGACGAGCACTGGAGCGCGCCGGCCTGAATCCTCCCAGCAAGGGCGCACATCTGCTTCGACATTCCCTCGCGACTGGCATGCTTCGCAACGGGGCTTCGCTGGCTGAGATCGGCGAAATCCTCCGACATCGAGCTCTGAACACGACCGAGATCTATGCCAAGGTAGATATCGACGGTCTTCGCACGCTCGCTCGACCGTGGCCCACACCACGAGGTGGGCGATGAGCGAGCTGAGCAACGCAATCGAGGAGTACGTCGCCCTGCGCCGTAGCCTTGGGTCCAAACTCCGAGGCGTGGACAGTGCGCTTCGCAACTTCGCGGCCTTCGCCGAGCATGAGGGCGCCGGCCATGTGACGGTCGAGGTGGCGCTCCGCTGGGCGCAGCAGACCACCGGGAACGAGCGGTCCACTGCGGCGGCGCGCCTCCGCATGGTGAGAGGCTTTGCGCGGTGGCGTCAGGTAACTGATCCGCGCACGGAAGTCCCGCCTCGCGATCTCCTCCCCGCTCGATACCACCGTAAACGCCCCTATCTCTACACCGACGACGAGATCAGGCAGCTCGTCGTCGCGGCCCACCGTCTTCCTTCTCCAACCGGATTGCGAGGTCTCACCGTTGCTACCATAGTCGGGCTGCTGGCCGTGACCGGCATGCGGGTCAGCGAAGCCGTCGCCCTGGATCGGGCCGATGTAGATCTTGACGACGGGGTCCTCAGCATCCGGCAATCGAAGTTCCGCAAGTCCCGGCTGGTCGCGGTGCATCAGTCCACCCGCCAGGTCCTTCTGGACTACGCGGCCACCGTGGACCGCCTGTTCCCGCGACGCGCGACCGCCGCGGCATTTTTCGTAGCGGAGCACGGATCGCGCGTGAGCCAATGGGCTGTTGGCTACAGCTTTGCCAAGGTGTCGGGACAGATCGGCCTTCGAGCTCCTATCCGAGGCCATCGCTACGGTCACGGCCCGCGGCTGCACGACCTGCGGCATCGTTTCGCCGCGCAGACGCTCGTCACCTGGTATCGCGCCGGGATCGACGTCGAGCGTGAACTTCCCCGCCTCGTCACGTACTTGGGACACGCCCATGTCAACGAGACGTACTGGTATCTGGAGGCCGTCCCCGAACTGCTCGAGCTGGCGACACAGCGCCTGCTCGACCGCAGGACGGAGGGCGAGTCATGAACGCCGCCAATCCATTCCCGGGCCTTTTGCAGTCGTTCTTCACGGACCGACTCCTGCAACAACGGCAGGTGAGCCCTCACACGGTTGCTTCCTACCGGGACACGTTTCGTCTGCTGCTCCGCTTCCTGCAGCAGCGGCACGGCAAGAGCCCGTCGGCTGTTGCGCTCGACGATTTGGATGCGGCGCTGATCGGCGAGTTTCTGGACCACGTCGAGCACGCGCGCGGCAACACGGCCCGCACCCGGAATGTCCGACTCGCCGCCGTGCACTCCTTCGTTCGCTATGTATCGCTGTGTGAACCGGCGTGCGCCGACCGCTGTCATCGCATCCTCGCTATCCCCGCCAAGCGTCATGTGCGCATTCCCATCGCCTTCTTGTGCCGGGAGGAGATCGATGCGTTACTCGCCGCGCCCGGCGCCGCAACCTGGATCGGGCGGCGCGATCGGACACTGCTGCTCCTCGCTATTCAGACGGGGCTCAGGGTCTCCGAACTCATCCATCTACGGTGCGAGCAGGTGATCCTGGGAGCCGGAGCCCACGTCCGCTGCGAAGGCAAAGGCCGCAAGCAACGCTCCACGCCGCTTCGTCGGGACACTGCGGCCGTGATCGCCGCGTGGCTCCGCGAGCGCAACGGGCTCCCCGCCGAGCCAGTCTTTCCAAGCATCCACGGCGCCGCCCTCAGCCGGGACGCCGTTGAACGTCTGGTGGCCAAGCACGCCGGCACCGCTGAGCAGCACTGTGTATCACTCAAACGCAAGCGTGTCACGCCGCACGTCCTTCGCCACACCGCGGCCATGGAACTCCTTCAGCATGGCGTCGACCGCTCCGTCATCGCCCTGTGGCTCGGCCACGAGTCGGTGGAGACCACGCAGATGTACCTGCACGCCGACATGCGCTTGAAAGAACAAGCACTCGCGCGCACGGTACCAGCCGACATCAAGCCCGGCCGCTACCGACCCGACGACCACCTCCTGGCATTCCTGGAAGGTCTCTGATTATGCCGACTCACCCAAGCGCGCAGGCCCGAGATCCGCCTCTCGTACCGTCTCAAGCAACCACTCGAGTCGGCATAATCCGGCAGTCGGCATTATGGCGGAACGTGTGGCAGCTCACACGCTTGGTCAGGCCGCTCGAGCGGGAGGCGTCGGTGACGGCGCGCTGGAGGTGCGACTGGTGGACATGGTGCCGGCGCACAAGGCCGGTGCCGCGCTCCACGTACTGGCGCGCCGCA
>JANOTV010000024.1:0-6268 GCA_031416495.1 Gemmatimonadota bacterium | reverse complement strand
CCGCATCGTGTACGGCGGCGGCGCGATCACGCCTGACGAGATAGTGCGTCCGGACACGCTCACCTCCGCGGAGCAGCGCCTGATCAACGCGCTCGCGCCGCAGGGACAGCTGTTCCGCACGACGCTGTACGACTATGCGCGCGAGCTCAAGTCGCAGGTCACGCCTGCCTTCGTCTTTCAGCCGGCGTGGAGGCAGGAGCTCTATCGCCGCCTTGCCACGGCCGGCGTGAAGGTCGACGCCGAGATATACAATGCAGGGGCGGGCGAGATCGACCGCATCCTCGGGCATCGCATAGCCACCGTCGCGTTCGGCGACTCCACCGCGCGCCGCCGTGCGGTCGCCGAGGATACGCAGCTCCTGCGGGCAATCGAGCTGCTCCGTAGAGGGCAGACGCAGCAGGATCTGTTCGCGCTCGCACGGACCTTGGCCGCGACGCCGAAGAATTAGATATCAGGTTTCAGGCAGCTGCGACCAGCAGCTACCTGGTACCTGACACCTGTTCTCTGTCCGCCGCGCCCTCCGGGCCGTAAACTTCACCCGTCCCTTCCGGAGCGCCCCATCGTTACAACGGCAATCGTCCTCTCGCTGATCGCGGCGTTCGTGCTGCTCGTGATCACCAAGTCCATCAAGATCATCGGCCAGGCCGAGGTGATGGTCATCGAGCGGCTGGGCAGCTTCAATCGCGTTGCTCGCTCGGGACTCAATTTCCTGATCCCGTTCGTCGAGCGCGCCAAGACCATCGACGTCCGCTACTTCGAGAGCGATCTCACCGGCGGCAAGAAGATCGTCGCCTCCACCGTCGCGCGGATCGACCTGCGCGAGCAGGTGCTCAACTTCCCGTCGCAGCCGGTCATCACGAAGGACAACGTCACCATCGACATCGACGCCGTGATGTACTACCGCGTCGCCGATCCGCAGAAGGCCACCTACTCGGTGCAGAACCTCCCGTACGCGCTCGAGACACTCACCCGCACCACGCTGCGCAACATCGTCGGCGACATCGAGCTCGACCAGACGCTCGCATCGCGCGACATGATCAACCGCCGGATGCGCGAAGTCATCGAGGAAGCCTCCATCGGATGGGGCGTCGATGTCACGCGCGTTGAGCTGCAGAGTATCGAGCCGCCGCACGACATCCAGCAGTCGATGGAACTGCAGATGCGCGCCGAGCGTGAGCGTCGTGCCGCCGTCACCAACGCTGAAGCCTCCAAGCGCGCGGCGATCCTCGAGTCCGAGGGACAGAAGGAAGCCCAGATCCGAAAGGCCGAGGGCGAGAAGGGCGCCGCGATCCTGCGCGCCGAGGGACTTGCCACCGCGCGACTCGCGATGGCCAACGCCGAAGCGGAAGCCGTGCGACTCATCGCCCAGGCGCTGCCGCCCGGTGAAGCCGCCACCTATCTACTCGGCCTCAAGTACCTCGAGGCGCTGCCGCTCATCGCGCAGGGAAAGAACAACACCATCTTCCTGCCAACCGAGGCCACCGGCGTGCTCGGCGCGCTCGGCGGCATTCGTGAACTGCTCAGCAAGTCGGCGGCGCGCTCCGAGGTCGTCACGCCCGTCACCCCCGGTCCGTTCAAGGGTCCGGGAGCGGTCTAGTGGCAGCCATCACGCGTGAGCGGGCCGAACGTATCGGGAAGTCTCACGCGTGCTCGCACTGCAATGAGTACACGTTCAAGAAGGTCGCCGTGAAGGCGGCCACGGCGTCCATCAAGGAAGAATTGAAGGTAGTGTGGGTCGTCACGCGCCTCTGCGGCGTCTGCAAGCACCAGACGGAGCTCGGGCTCGCTGCCGACGGCGACGTCGTCTACGAAGGCTGAGCGCACCATGACGCCACTCGACATCCCGCGCCTGAGTCCCGGCGAGCGCGTGCAGCACGAACTGATGGTGCGTGAGCGCGAGGACAAGACGACCAAGTCCGGCGATCCGTTCGTCATACTCAAGCTCGGCAACTCCACCGGCGTGCTCTCGACGAACGTCTGGAAGGAGGAAGTGCCGCTCGTGCAGGGCATCCGGCCGGGACAGGTCGTGCAGGTGATCGGCACGGTCGAGCTGTACCAGGGCCGTCGTCAGCTCAAGCTCACCGCACCGCCGCGCGTCGTCGCGCAGGGAGCGGCGAACATGGACGACTTCCTTCCGCGCATCACCGTCAGCGTCACGGAACTCTGGGCGCGCGTCGATGCCTGGCGCACCGATCTTCCCGGCTCGCTGCGGAGCGCCATCGACCTCTTCTTCGCCGATGAATCATTCCGCGAGCGATTCGCGCGCGCCCCCGGCGCAACGCGCGGTCATCACGCGCAGGTCGGCGGGCTGCTGCTCCATACCTGCGAGGTCACCAACATCGCCCGTCACGCGGCGCAGACCATGCGCGGTGACATGAAGCTCGTGACCGTCGGCGCGCTCCTGCACGACATCGGCAAGGTCGAGGCGTACACGGTGGACGTCGGTGGCTTCGGCAACACGCAGGCCGGTCATCTGCTCGGCCACATCGTGCTTGGCTCGCTCATGCTCGAGGACCGCCTGCGCACGCTGCCACCAGGCACGCTCTCGGAGTCGCAGCGACTTGAGTTGCACCACTTCATCCAGTCCCATCACGGCATCCCCGAGTACGGCGCCGCGGTGAAGCCGATGACGCTCGAGGCCGAGATCCTTCACTTTGCCGACCAGTCGTCCGCCAAGGGCAACGACTTCGCCGAGGCCGTGCAGGACACTGAACTCTTCCCCGATGCGGAGATGGAGTTCTCGGCGCGGCGCAGTTGGCGCCTCGAGCGCCGCGTCTGGCGCCGCACGCACTCCTGGCCATAACTACGATCCGCCAGGACGACTTCATCCAGAGCATCGCCGACGCTCTGCAGCACATCTCGTACTTTCACCCGCTCGACTACATCCACGCGCTCGGTGACGCGTATGAGAAGGAACAGTCGCCCGCCGCGAAGGACGCGATCGCGCAGATCCTCACCAACTCGAGGATGTGCGCCGAGGGACACCGACCGATCTGCCAGGACACGGGTATCGTCGTCGTGTTCCTCAAGGTCGGCATGGATGTGCGATGGGACGCGACGCTCTCCGTGCAGGAGATGGTGAACGAGGGCGTGCGGCGCGCATACCTCCATCCCGACAACGTGCTGCGCGCATCCATCGTCTCCGACCCGGCGTTCACGCGCAAGAACACGCGCGACAACACGCCGGCCGTGGTGCACTGCGAGATCGTTCCCGGCGACACCGTCGAGGTGAAGCTCGCGGCGAAGGGCGGTGGCTCCGAGAACAAGTCCAAGTTCGCCATGCTCAACCCCAGCGATTCCATCGTCGACTGGGTCATGAAGACCGTCCCCACCATGGGCGCCGGCTGGTGCCCGCCCGGGATGCTCGGCATCGGCATCGGCGGCACCGCCGAGAAGGCGATGCTCATGGCGTAGGAATCGATCTTGGAGCAGATCGACATGGCGCAGCTCTAGGCGCGCGGTCCCGCGAACCAGCTCGAGGAACTGCGCATCGAGTTGCACGACAAGGTCAACGCACTCGGCATCGGCGCGCAGGGACTCGGTGGCCTGTCGACGGTGCTCGATGTGAAGATCATCGATTTCCCGACGCACGCCGCGTCGAAGCCCATCGCGATGATCCCCAACTGCGCAGCGACGCGACACGCACACTTCACGCTCGATGGCTCCGGCGCCGTCTCGCTGCCGGTGCCGAGCATCGCCGACTGGCCCGCCGTCACCTGGAAGCCCGATGTGAACGCAAAGCGCGTCGATCTCGATTCGCTCACGCCCGAGGTCGTTGCGGGGTGGAAGGCCGGCGACCGCCTGCTGCTCAGCGGCAAGCTCCTCACCGGCCGTGATGCCGCCCACAAGCGCATCGCCGACATCTTCGCGAAGGGCGGCTCGCTGCCCGAGGGCGTCGACTTCACCAATCGCATCATCTATTACGTGGGCCCTGTCGATCCCGTGCGCGACGAAGCCGTCGGCCCCGCCGGCCCGACGACAGCCACACGCATGGATCAGTTCACCGAGATGATGCTGGACCGCACCGGTCTCATCGCGATGATCGGTAAGGCCGAGCGCGGACCGGTCGGACTCGAAGCCATCCGCAAGCATCGCGCGGCGTATCTGATGGCCGTCGGCGGCGCGGCGTATCTCGTGTCGAAGGCCATCCGCTCCTCGCGCGTCGTCGCGTTCGAGGAACTCGGCATGGAAGCCATCTACGAGTTCGAGGTCGAGGAGATGCCCGTGACCGTCGCGGTGGATGCGGATGGACAGAACGTGCACGAGTCGGGGCCGCGCGTCTGGCAGGAACGGATCCGCGGACTTCCCGTACTGCAGTGATACGGTCTCACCTGTTGCGGGTCTGTACCGCTGGCACAAAGACGCCATAACGAATCTCCATTTTGGCGGCTCGGGCAGATACTTGCAGGGGCGCGGAAATCGCGCCCCTGCAAGCATTTAGGTGCTCATGCTTTCCTGTGCTGCATCGCCTCCTGTCTCGCAAATGACGGTGCCACTTGGATTTAGCCTAAATCCGATTAGTTTCCACCCATTGTAGTGTGCCGCGCCATTCCGAGCACGGCGCGATGGACTTAGACTGGAGCCCGGAATGCGGAAGCCGCGACCGAATTCGTACAACCCCGCGCAGGCCCTCCACCTTATCGCAAGCGATCGCAACGGCGACCCGCTCAGCTGTCCCTCCTGCTCTGGTTCCATCGAGCGGGAACCGGGCCACGCACCACCACCGCCGCGCTCGCACGTGACGCTCAAGTGCATCGGCTGCGGCCGCGTCGCCCGTTACATCGCAGGCGCCGCGTAAGCAGGACAACGACACGTCACTCGGCAGGAGATCGCAGGTCAAGTGAATGACGCTCGAAGAAGCCCCCGGCCACCAAGCCGGGGGCTTCGTTGTTTTTTTCCTGTGACCAACTGTCGCCCACGTCGCACCGGCCATGGCGCGCGCGTGATCGTGCGCGGTACGCGCGCGGTCATCCACTTCTTCGCGCTCATCGAGTGGTTCGGCCTGTATCCGCTCGAGCAGGTCGATGCCGATCACCTGCGCTTCCCCCCGTATGGTCTGTATGCGGGCGTGGTGCTGCGGATCGTGCGTGACTGTGCGCGCGTGGCAGACTCGGACTCCTCGTGCACGATGCGTACAGGCCGTGGTACGTGACGAAGATGTTCTGGGACGCGATGTAGGACTCGCTGCGCATCTTCGTCGCCGACCGCTCACAGGGTTCGCGGCACAACCGCGGGGCAGCCGTCGATCTCACGCTCTACGACCTCGCGACCGGAAGGCCGGTGCCGATGGTCTCGGGCTATGACGAATTCTCCCCTCGCGCCTATCCCTTCTATCCGGGCGGCTCCTCCAAACAGCGCTGGTTCCGCACAATGCAAGCGGAGGGATTCACCGTGTACGACGCTGAATGGTGGCACTTCGATTTCGGCTCGTGGCGGAGCCATCCCGTGGGGAACGCTCGTTAGAGTCGCTTGCTGTTCTTTATGTGCCCCGATGCTGGCGCGTAAACATGCAGTTGTGCCGGTCGGCCTCGCCCCACCGAGCGCCACTCGTCGAGCGGCTCCACCAGTCCAGTGGCGGCAAGCGACCGCCTGAACCCTGCTGTATGGATGGAACGCCCGAGCAGCAGCTCATGCACCCGCTGGAGCTCGGAGAGGGTGAATGCAGGAGGCAGCAGCCTGAACGCGATCGGCGAGATGACCACCGAAGCGCCTTCACTCAGCTGGGCGCGCGCATCGGCGAGCATCGTCCGTTGCCGCGCAGGCAGCGCCAGTCGTGCATCGATCAGACGCCATTCAGCACCTACAGGCACGGCATCGTCCGAGGGAGCGATCGCCAGGAACGCGACGGAAAGCGGACTGCCTGAGCCGTGCGCCGCTCCATCGCCGTACGCCCCGAGTTGGGTGACGAAGCTCGGCGCGCGGTGCAGCACGCTGCGGGCAAGTCCCGAGGCGGCCGCTTCCATCTGACACGCGGGCTCGAGCGGAGCCCAAGGCAGTTCGGTTCCTCCCCGGCGTGCGCGCCGCACCAGCACCAGCAACTGCTGACCATCGGTGCTTACGCACACGACATCAAGCGAGCACGCGTGAGCGATGGTTGGCAAGAGCTGCTCAGTGCTTGATCGTGCCTTGCTGCGATGTATCGACGTCGTCCTGCTGGCCGGCGCGGAAGAGGAACGCTTCCATGTTGCGCGTGATGAACTGGCGCGCCTGCGGATCCATCACGTTCAGGCCATAGTGATTGATCAGCATCGTCTGCTGCTTGAGCCAC
>JANOTV010000023.1:0-2679 GCA_031416495.1 Gemmatimonadota bacterium | reverse complement strand
CCCTCCCCTGGGACACCGTGCAGCAGTTCCTCCAGGCGATAGATCGCCGGACCCCGAAGGGCCGACGCGACTTCGCGATGTTTCTGCTCATCGCGACCTACGGGTTGCGGACAAGCGAGGTGGCCGCGCTGACGCTCGATGCCGTCGAGTGGCGTGCGCGGCGCCTTCGCATCGTCCTCCGCAAAGGCGGGACGCCGTTGCTGCTACCGCTCACCGACGACGTTGCCGCCGCGTTGGTCGCGTATCTCCGGCGCGGGCGGCCACCCCTGGCGTGCTGCGAGGTGTTTCTCCGCTGCCGTGCGCCCGCAGGCCTGATCGAGCGCACGGCGGTCACGGACGCCTTCCAGTACTGGTCTCGCCACAGCGGTCTGCCGATCTCCTTTCAAGGGCCGCACTGCCTGCGCCACTCGTTTGCGGTCCACCTCCTGCGTCGGGGCGTGTCGCTCAAGACCATTGGGGACGTGCTCGGTCACCGGACCGCCGAGGCGACGTGCGTCTACCTCCGCCTGTCGATAGACGACCTGCGCGACGTTGCGTTGTCGCTGCCGCGCACGAGCGCCCCGGCACAAGCACCGGAGGGGGCGTCATGAACGAGCGCACGCAGTTCGGCTCGGTGTGCGGTGCGACCATTGCGCGCTATCTCGCCGTGAAGGAAACCTTGGGCCGGGCGTTTACCACGGAACGCGCCGTGTTCACGCGGTTGGATGGGTTCCTCGCGGCACGGCATGCGGATCTTGATTCCGAGACCTTCACCCACTGGTGCACAAGTCTGGGCGCACTCACGTCCGGTGTGCGACGCGCCCGCATGCGGATCGTTCGCAATCTCTGCTTGTATCGGCGACGGGACGAGCCGTCCTGTTTCGTGCCAGACCTCGCGCTCTTTCCTCCGCGGCATCACACGGTGCAGCCCCACATCTTCACCGCGGACGAAATCGACCGCCTCCTGCGCGTCGTCGAAACCGGGAGAGTCACGCGCCGTTCGCCGCTGCGTCGTGACACCCTGCGGTTGGCGCTGGTGCTGTTCTACACGACCGGATTGCGTCGCGGGGAACTGCTCCGGCTGACCGCTGGTGACTACGACCCGACAGAAGGCACCTTGCTCATTCGAGAATCGAAGTTTCACAAGTCTCGGGTCGTCCCGCTGTCCCCTGACGGCGCTTCCTCCGTGGCAGCATACCTTCGCGTCCGCCGGACGCATCGCGGTCCTTTCTCCAAGGACACGCCGCTGCTGGGGAGCCCGTACTGCGACGGGAAACCCTACACCGAGGGCGGTCTGCGGGACGGCATCACGCAGGTACTCAGCACGGCGGGCATTCACACGACGGCCGGGCGCGTCCCTCGCCTTCATGACTTCCGTCACACATTCGCCGTCCATGCGTTACTGCGGTGGTACCAGGCCGGCGCCGATGTGCAAGCGAAACTGCCCGTTCTCGCCACCTACATGGGCCACGCCTCGATCCTCTCGACGCAGTATTACCTCCGCGTCGTCGACCAGCTCACCGGCCTCGCCAGCCGCCGCTTCGCCAGCCAGTACGCGAACCTCGTCACCCCGCGGCCGAGTCCCGACGGAGGGATCTCATGAACGCCGCTTGTCCCAACCGCCTGGCGCGTGCCCTGCGCGACTTCTTCTCCGAGCACCTGCCCCGACTCCGTGGGATGAGCCCGCACACCGTGCTGAGCTATCGCGACAGCGTGCGCCTGCTGCTCCGTTTCGTCGCGTCGTGCCGGAGGACCAGCGTCGCCGAGCTCGACATCGAACACCTCGGCGCTCAGGAGATCCTCGACTTTCTTCGCCATCTCGAGGAGGTCCGACACAACACCGCGTCGACCCGCAATATTCGCCTGGCGGCGATCCACGCCTTCTTCCGCTACCTCTCCGCGCACGATCCCGAGCGGCTCGAGCAGTGTCAACGCATTCTCGGCGTGCCCTTCAAGCGCGCCCACACGCGCCCCGTGGCCTACCTGGAATACGCGGAGATCAAGGCGGTGCTCGAGGCCGTGGATCGCGCCACGCCAGACGGTCGGCGCGATTACGCGCTCCTCGCCACCATGTTCAACACCGGCGCACGGGTCCAGGAGATACTCGATCTGCGCGTCAGCGACCTCCAGCTCCAGAAGCCCTTTCAGGCGCGCCTCGTCGGCAAGGGCCGAAAAGAACGCGTCTGTCCGCTGTGGCTGCAGACGGCCACGGTCCTCCGGGAGTGGTTGGAGGAGCGAGGCATCGATTGGCGCGCGACCGACCGACTCTTTCTCAATCACCGACGCGAGCCCCTGACCCGTTTCGGTGTCCGCTACATCCTGGCGAAGTACTGCACGCGCGCGCGAGCCAAAGCCCCCACCCTCGAGCGCAAACGGCTGCATCCCCACACGATGCGGCACTCGACGGCCGTGCACCTGCTCAAAGCCGGCGTGGATCTCTCGACCATTAGCCAGTGGCTCGGTCACGCCAGCATCAACACGACCAATCGCTACGCGACCGTAGACCTCGACATGAAACGCGAGGCGATTGCCAAAGCGAAGCCGCTCGTGGCGTCGCCGTCGACCGCCAGCGCATGGCGCAAGAACGCCTCCATTCTCGAATGGCTTGAGGCGCTCTGAGGCACCGCGTAATGTGGAGCTGGCACGGGCCAATCGCCCAGCAGTGAAGCACGCGACTCCACATTACGACGCACTTCCCAT
>JANOTV010000022.1:0-2038 GCA_031416495.1 Gemmatimonadota bacterium | reverse complement strand
GGCGAAGGACTCTTCTATGTGAAGCTCACCGCGTGACCGATATCGCGCGCATGGGTTCCGCCCTCTCCGCCTGCCTGATCACGGCAGCCAGCGCTACTCCAGACTCGGCTCCCAAGCCTCCGCTTCACGCGGCTTCAGGTGCGAGTCCCGCTGCAACATCCTGACGCAGGTGTTCCACCGCAGGATCGCCTCGTCGTTCCCGGTCGGCCGCACATTCTCCGCCTTGGCGTACCAGACCAGCGCCTTCTCGATCCAGTCGTACGCCATCTCTGCGGCGCGCGGCACCGCGCGGTGCAACACCGACTTGGCCCAGCGCTCCGCGATGACGCCGTTGTAGTAGGCGTGCTTGTACGGGTCGCTGAGCCGGCCGGCTGCGGCGCCGGCGCGCGCGAGGTCCTCGGTGTGCCCGGCCGTGAACTGGTCGGTGATCGCGAGCACCTGCATCACGAGCGCCTCGACGTTCTCGGGTTCGATCGCCAGCACGTCGAGACAGATGCTCTCGGCAGCGATGGAGTCATCGAGCACGCGGTAGCGATGTCCCTTGAGGAGCGCCGCCGCGACTCCCTCCCCGGTGATCGGCTTGAGCTGCGGCTGTGATCTATTCATGTGCGCTTTCCTCGGAGCAGGCGCACCAGCTTCACCACCGGATCGTAGAACTCGTCCACCACGCGTTCCTTGAGCGGGATGATCGCGTTGTCGGTGATGATGATGTGCTCGGGGCACACCGTGGTGCAGCACTTGGTGATGTTGCAGTACCCAATCGCGTGTTCGTCCTTGAGGTCGCGCATGCGATCCTCGGTGTCGAGCGGATGCATCTCGAGCGCGGCGATGTAGACCAGGTGCCGCGGTCCGATGAACTCGTCGTGCTTGTGGTGGTCGCGCAGCACGTGACAGACGTCCTGGCAGAGGAAGCACTCGATGCACTTCCGGAACTCCTGCACGCGGTCCACGTCCGACTGCATCATCCGCCAGGTGCCGTCGGGCGCGTCAGGCGCGCGCGGCTTGAACTTCTTGATCCTCTTCTTCTGTTCGTAGTTCCACGAGACGTCGGTCACGAGGTCCCGCAGATGCGGAAAGGCGCGCATCGGTTCGACGGTCACCGGCTCGTGCGTCGGCAGCTCGTCCATGCGCGTCATGCACATGAGCTTGGGACTGCCGTTGATCTCGGCAGAGCACGAGCCGCACTTCCCCGCCTTGCAGTTCCATCGGATGGCGAGGTCGTTGGCGTTCTCGGACTGAATCTGGTGCATGGCGTCGAGCACCACCATGCCTTCGGTGATGTCGGTGGTGTAGTCCTTGAAGGCGCCGGTGCCGCGCTCGCCGCGCCAGACCTTGAATGTGTGGGCTGTCATTAGGCCTTCTGCTCCTCGATGATCGCCTTGAGTTCGTCCGGCATCGGCGGGATCGTCCGTCGCTCCAGCTCCATCGCACCGCCGCTGCCCTTGCGCAGCACGATGTTGAATGTGGCGCACGCGGGGTCCTTCTCCGGATAGTCGTCGCGGAAGTGCCCGCCCCGGCTCTCCTTCCGTTCGATCGCCGCGAGGGTGATCGCCTCCGACACGGTCATCAGGTGGTGCAGGTCGAGCGCGGTGTGCCATCCGGGGTTGTACTCGCGGTTGCCGTGTACGCCGACCTTCGTCGCGCGCTCGCGCAAGGCCGCCACGCCGTCTAGCGCGCGGCACATCTCGCCTTCCGTACGCACGATCCCCACGAGCTTCTGCATCATTCCCTGCAGCTCGTGCTGGATCGCGTAGGGCGCCTCGGGACTTCCGCCGCGCTCGAACGGTTCCAACGCGGCCGCCACCGAGGTGTCGGCGTCCGCCGGGGAGATGCGTGCCGCCGCGTGAACCTTGGCGAAGGCGACCGCATACTCTCCGGCGCGCTTGCCGAACACGAGCAGGTCGGAGAGCGAGTTCCCGCCGAGCCGGTTGGCGCCGTGCAGGCCGGCGGCGCACTCGCCGGCGGCGAAGAGGCCCGGCACGTTGGACATCTGCGTGTCGCCGTCCACGCGGATGCCGCCCATGATGTAGTGCGTGGT
>JANOTV010000021.1:0-2944 GCA_031416495.1 Gemmatimonadota bacterium | reverse complement strand
GGCCGAGCGACCGGACGGTGAGCATCTGGTGGAACCCGGCGAACTCGGGTGTGCGGCGACGTGCGGAGCAGGGAAACATTCCGCGCGGCGGCCCGGTGCCGCGCGTGCTGCGTGCACTAGGCCGTCAGCTGCTCACGGAGCCGTGTGCTGAGCCGGAGCGAACTCCCCGATGAAGCCGATCTCCGGGACCAGGAACTGATCGAAGCGTTCCGAGGCGGCGTGCTGCACATGTGAGATGAGTGCGCGCACGTCGGCCGCGGTGGCGCCGCCGAGATTCACGATGATGTTCGCGTGGAGGTGAGAGATCTGCGCGTTGCCAATGTGGAATCCCTTGAGATTGCACTGGTCGATGAGTCTTCCCGCGCCCACGCCCTCGATCTTCCGGAAGATCGAACCCACGCTTGGGTGGTACTCGAGCCACGGATGCCGCGAACCACGCCACGAGAGATTCTCCTGCATGACGCGATGCATCACGAAGGAATCGCCCGGCGTGAGCGCGAAGGTCACGGCGAGCGCGATCTCTTCGCTCGCATGCAGGCGCGAGACGTCGTAACCGAACGCCATCGCCTCGCGGTCGGCGGTGAACAATGACCCATCGGGCATCAACAACTCGACCGATGCCACGACGTCCTCGATGAACATCGTCCGCTCACGGTCCGGAGCCGGCGAGAGGAAGTGAAGGTTCTGCCAGACGGCCCCACCCACCGTGCTCGGGATGCCGACGTAGTGCTCGAGGCCGGAGAGTCCCTTCGCGACCGTGAGGCGGATGAGATCGGCGATCACTGCACCGCTTTCCGCGCGGACACGGGTGCCGTCGACCGTCACTCCCTGCGCGACGTTCCGGATGACCAGGCCGCGAACGCCCAGGTCTCCAACGAGGATGTTCGCACCGAGTCCCAGCACAAAGAACGGGACGCCAGCCGCGCGCGCGGCGATCACGGCGCTGGCGAGTTCGGCGTCCGTCGTGGCATCGTACAGGACGTCGGCGGGACCACCGATGCGAAAGGTGGTGTAGGGAGCAAGCGGCGCACGAAGTCGCAGACGCTCGGCGCCCAATGCCGGTGCCAGGGAGGCCGCGATGTCCTGCGGCCTCCGGGACCGATCACTCGAGAGAGACGGATTCATAGAATGAACGGAATCAATACGGCGAGGATGAGAGCCGCCACCCATCAGCGCCAGCGGTCCTCCGCTCAATGGCTGTTGACGGCTCTGCTGCTGGCGTTGACGGTCATGGCGCCGGCGACGCTTGGCGCGCAGCGCGCCGAACTGGAGCGGACCATCAAGCAGCGGGTGCTGCCCAATGGCCTCGAGGTGATCGTCGTGCCGAGCGGCGGTGTACCGATCGCCACGGTGGAGCTCGTGGTGAAGAACGGCGCCTTCACGCAGACGCCGGAGTACGCCGGACTCGCCCACCTGTTCGAGCACATGTTCTTCAAGGCCAACGAGTCGTATCCCGCGCCCGACGCATTCATGGATCGCGCGGCCGACCTCGGTGCCGTGTTCAATGCGACCACCCGGGAAGAACTCGTCAGCTACTACCTCACGGTGGTCGCCGATTCCGTGGCGGGCGGCATGCAGTTCCTGAATGCCGCGCTGCGCGGGGCGCAGTTCCGCGCCGATGAACTCGCGAGAGAGAAGCAGGTGGTGCTCGGCGAGTACGATCGCGCGGAATCATCGCCGTTCTTCCGGCTGGACGAGACGATCGGCCACAAACTCTGGGGATCCTTCTGGAGCCGCAAGAACACCATCGGCGACCGCGACGTCATCATGAAGGTGACGCCGGAGCAGATGCGGAACATCCAGAACCTCTACTACGTGCCGAACAACTCGGCGCTCGTGGTCGCAGGCGACGTGAACTCCGACCAGATCTTCGCGCTCGCCGAGCGCATCTTCGGCGACTGGCCGCGCGGCGAGGACCCGTTCGTGCGCGCGCCCATCCCGCCGGTGCCTCCGCTCGCCCGGAACGAAGGCGTGATCCTCGAAGAACCGGTGAATGCCGTGACCGTGCAGATCCAATGGCACGGACCCAGTGCGAGCGCCGACCAGGACGCGACTTTCGCCGCCGACGTCTTCTCCGACGTGCTCAATCAGCCGACGTCGCGGTTCCAGCAGCGACTGGCGGAGACGGGCCTCTGGCAGGGGATCGTCGTCAACTACTACACGCTCAATCACGTGGGCCCCATCACGATCAGCGGGCAGACATCGCCCGACCGGTTGCGCGATGCGCTGAAGGCGCTGCACGCGGAGCTCTCGGCCACACTCGAGCCCGGTTACTTCACGGCCGAGGAGCTGCAGGCGGTGAAGGCGAATCGCGCGGTGACGACGGCATTTGGCCAGGAGCGCGCCTCCGAGAACGCGCACACCATCGGCTTCTGGTGGAGCGTGATCGGGCTCGACTATCACTTGCGATACGTGGACGAGATGGCACGTCAGTCGGAATCGCAGCTTCAGCAGTATGCGCGCCGATACATCATCGGCAAGCCGCACATCACCGGCGTGATGCTGTCCGCCAGTGCGCGCGCACAACTCAAGCTCACGGAGCAGGAACTGGCCGGACTCGGAGTGACGCCATGAGCTGGATATCGACGAGGAGCGCAACGCTTGCCGCCTTGGTCGCACTCGGCTCGCTGCCGGAGCCGGGTGGCGCGCAGATCCGTGCGCAGCCGCTCGGTCGCGTGGACGTGTCATCCCCCTCGATGGCATTGGTCGAGGATACGCTCACCGCGAGCTTCGACGTCGCGGGCGTGCGCGTCATCCACCGTCGCACCATCAACAATCTCTTCGTCGCGAACCTGTACCTGCTGGGCGGCGTCGCGAATGCGTCGGCGCAGACAGCGGGCCTCGAACCGATGTACCTCGAGGTCACCGAACGGGGCACGAAGAAGTATCCAGGCGACGGGCTGCGCCGGGCGATGGCGCGGACCGGCAGCGAGATCGGCGCGAT
>JANOTV010000020.1:0-5137 GCA_031416495.1 Gemmatimonadota bacterium | reverse complement strand
GCCTCGCTGAGTTCCTGCACAGGCCGGTGCGCAACACACGCGGTGAGCGCGTGGGAGAAGTGCGCGCCGCGGCACAGTGATGCCGATGGCGGTGGAACGGTTCTGCTCTCACCGGGAATCATCGCATCATGTCGGTGGATGATCGTCGAGGGTTACGGAAAGATCCTCTCCCCGCCCGCCCGACTAGATTTGAAGTAGTTCCCGTCCACCGTCCACCTTCCGCCTCCCCACCTGTTGTTCATCGATCTCGTCTCCGTCAATGTGGCGGCCGGTACCGGCGGCTCTGGTTGCACTTCATTCCGTCGCGAGAAGTTCGCCCCCATGGGCGGCCCGGACGGCGGTGAGGGCGGCAAGGGCGGTGATGTCATCGTGCGCGGTGAGGCAAACCTTGCCACACTGCTCGACTTCACCTATCGCGACAAGTGGGCCGCGGAGCGTGGCGAGCACGGCATGGGCAACAACAAGACGGGACGCTCGGGCGAGGACATCATCCTCCCCGTGCCGCGCGGGACGGTGATCCGCGACAAGGCGACGGGCGAGCGCATCGGCGAGGTGCTGGATCACGGCCAGGAGATCCGCGTCGGCAAGGGCGGGCGCGGTGGCAAGGGCAACTCGTTCTTCGCGACCGCCACGCACCAGTCGCCGCGCGAGTGGCAGCCGGGTGAGGAGGGGGAAGAGCGCACGCTCGAGTTCGAGCTCAAGCTCATCGCCGACATCGGGCTCGTGGGCCAGCCGAACGCGGGCAAGTCGACGCTGCTCTCGGTCATCTCCGCCGCCCGCCCCAAGATCGCGGACTATCCCTTCACGACCCTCCAGCCCAACCTGGGCGTCGTGCAACTGAGCGATTCGCGCACCTTCGTCGTCGCCGACATCCCGGGCATCATCGAAGGCGCGCACATGGGCAAGGGTCTGGGTCTCCAGTTCCTGCGGCACATCGAGCGCACGCGCATCCTGGCCTTCCTCATCCCGATCGATGCGATGGACTGGCAAGCCGAGTACGACCAGCTCCGGGCGGAGATCAGGAGCTACTCGGCGGCACTCGCCGAGACGCCGCACTGCGTCGTCTTCACCAAGCTCGACCTGCTGGGCGAGCACTACGTCCCCGAGATCGAGGCCCCCGAGGCCTTCGGCCTCTACTCGATCTCGGCGGCTGGCCGCACCGGACTCGACGAGCTCAAGGCCGCCTGGTGGAGCCGACTCCTGACGATGCGCAAAGCCGCCGACGCCGAAGCGCGGGCGGCCCGGGAAGCAGCATTGCCGTGACGAACGACGGCGGCAGGAGCGCCCGAGAGCCGATCTGGCTCGCTGCGGCGCAGCTGCCCGCCTGTTTCGGCGAGCTTTCGTACCCACCCGCAGGCCTTTGGTACCTCGGTGACCCTGAGTCGCTGCAGGGCGCTCCTGAGCGTCATGTGGCCATCGTGGGCACCAGGGAGTGCTCCGCATACGGTGAACGGACGGCCGCGCGCCTGGCCGCAGCCTGCGCCAAGGCAGGCCTTGTGGTGGTCAGCGGATTGGCCCGTGGCATCGACGCCGCGGCCCATCGGGCGGCCATCGAAGCGGGCGGCCAGACCATCGCCGTGATGGGCACCGGTGCCGATGTGCCGTACCCAGCGAGCCACCGAAGCCTGCATGAGGCGGTGAGCCGGAGTGGGGCAGTGGTCAGCGAGATGGAGCCCGGGATGAAGGCCTGTCCCGGCTGCTTCCCCCGCCGCAATCGGCTCATCGCGGCGATGGCCAAAGTCACCGTCGTGGTCGAGGCAGGGTTCAAGTCCGGCGCGATGAACACGGCGCGTCACGCTGAGGACCTGCACCGGGACATTGCAGCCGTCCCGGGCCAGATCGATGACCCCCGGACGGCGGGTGTCAATGAGCTCTTTCGGGACGGCGCGCACCCGATCACGAATGTGGAAGAACTGTTAGGACTCTACGGGTTGTCCACACCGCGGGATACTCGCCAGCTGCCGGCGCTCAGTCAGATGGACGCCGCACTTCTGGCACTGATCGGCCCGAGGGAGCAGGATGTCGAACTGCTCGCCTTCCAGGTTGGACTGTCAGGACGGCATGTCGCGGAGCGGCTGACCAGGCTAGAGATCGATGGGTTCGTGATCCGCGGTGACGCTGGGTACCGGCTGGTTGGCAGATGATTGCGGGCGAGGTCACGCCGGTGGGGGGCAGAGCAGGCTCTTGGGTCGGCGGCGACCGCCGGTTTTGGCCTCTCGCGCACGCAATTCAAGGCTATCTTTACTAGGCAGTTGTTGCCGCTTTCGCTGCCTGGCGCCGAGGACGGCTTTGCAATGGCAATGTCACATAGCACTTCAGATAGATTTTATAAACGCTTCAGAGTAAAGAGATTGAGAAACTACTTTAAGTCGTTCTCATCGCGTGGCGAGGCCTGCTCAGCCGGAATCCCCTCGCGGGTCGGCGGGGAGCCTCGCACTCAGCGCGTCCAGTACAACGCGTGCGTCGCTGAGCGTCAGTGGTGAGCGAAACTTTGACACCCTTTGCGGGACCCTACCGGCATGTCTACCTCCATGTGCCCTTCTGCGGTCGGCGTTGTTCGTACTGCGACTTCGCCATCAGTGTCCGCCGGATCGTTCCAGTCTTCGAATACGTAGACGCCATAATGGCTGAACTGCTCATACGTCAGATCTCGCTCGATGCGTCGCAGCTCAGCTCCATCTATCTGGGTGGCGGGACGCCCTCCAAGCTCGGCGGCACCGGAATCGCGACCCTTCTTGGGCGTATTGCACAACGGGCTGGTGTGGACAACTTGTCCACGTTCGCGGGTTCGCTGGAGACCACTATAGAAGTGAACCCTGAGGATGTGACCGCGGAATCTGTCGCCGAATGGCGCCTCGCCGGGGTGAATCGAGCGTCCATGGGCGTGCAATCTTTCAACGCCGAAGTGCTCCGCTGGATGCACCGGGAGCACTCTCCGGAGCAGGTGGCGGAGGCTGTCCGGCTGCTCAGAAACGGGGGCATCGAGGATCTCTCGATCGACCTGATCTTCGCGGTGCCGGAGACCCTGAACCGGGACTGGAATGACGACCTCGAGCGGGCGCTCGCGCTCTCGCCCAACCACCTTTCGCTGTACGGATTGACCGTTGAGCCCGCCACGCCGCTGGGTAAGTGGATGGCCCGCGGGGATGTCGCCGAGTCGCCGGAAGAGCGGTACGAAGGTGAGTTCCTGGGGGCGCACGAACGTCTGTTGGGGGCTGGGTTCGAGCACTACGAGGTCTCCAACTACGGCCTTCCCGGGCACCGGTCGAAGCACAACTCGACCTACTGGAGTGGCGCACCCTATCTGGGGCTAGGACCCTCGGCCCATGGGTTCGATGGCCAGGTGAGGCGCTGGAACCGGTCCGCGTACGCCGATTGGCTGCGGGCGGTGCAGGGAGGCCTGGACCCCATGGCGGGGGACGAGACGATCGGAGAAAGGGAGCGTCTGGCGGAGGCTGTGTACCTTGGACTGCGCACCACCGGCGGCCTCGAACTCCATCAAAATGACTGGACGACAGTTACTTCTTGGATCGACGCCGGCTGGGCAAACAGGCAGGGCGACCGGCTCGTGCTTACGCCGGCGGGCTGGCTGCGTCTGGACTCGTTGGCGGCGTCGTTGACTTCGTCCGTGGCCGAGTCCTTGACTTCGCGCCGAAGTCGTTCATAATCTTACACTTATGGCGTCGCACGAACTCACGGAACGCGAGCGGCAGGTGCTCGAAGCGGTCATTCGCTCGTACGTGGAAACGGCGGAGCCCGCCGGCTCCCGGACGATTGCGCGACGCTTCGGGCTCGGCGTCTCCCCAGCCACCATCCGGAACACGATGTCGGACCTGGAGGAGAGGGGCTTCCTCTTCCATCCGCACACCAGCGCCGGCCGCATCCCCACGGAGAAGGCGTACCGCGTCTATGTAGATGCGCTGCTGCATGTCGAGCCGATCCCGTCGCAGGAGCGCGACCGGCTCGCCATCGAGATCGGCGCCGGCGGCTCGGCGATCGAGACGATCCTCCGCCGCGCCGCCCAGTCGCTCGGCGTGTTGACCCAGGAGCTCGGCGTTGCCCTCGGACCCCGCCTCGACCAGACGGTGCTGGAGCGTCTCGAACTCGTGCGCCTCACGAGCGAGAAGCTCATCCTCGTCCTCTCGCTCCGCGGCGGCGTCGTCCGCACGATCTTCATCGAGATCAAGGGCGAGATCGCCGACGAAGCCATCGCCGAAGTGCAGCGTGTGCTCGCCGAACGGCTCGCCGGCCTGTCGCTCGCCGAGATCCGCTCGACGCTCGGCACCCGTCTCCGCGACGCCGCGCCCCTGGGCGGTGCGACGGAACTGCTCAACATCTTCGTGCAGGAAGGCGAGCAGTTCTTCGACCTGCCCGTGATCCCCGACGAAGACTCGGTGGTGCTCGGGCAGGCATCGCTGCTCGCCGAGAAGCCGGAGTTCGCGAGCGGTGAGAGCATGAAGCGGCTGCTCACGCTGACGGAAACGCGCACGCACCTGGCGACGCTGCTCCGCAACCGGACGGCGTCACCGGGCGTCTCGATCACCATCGGCGACGAACATGGTTCGATCCTGCTCGGTGGGCTGACGCTCGTGACGGCGGAGTATCGGGCGGCGGGACTCACGGGCGTGATCGGCGTGATCGGGCCGACGCGGATGCCGTATGAGACGGACATCTCTCTGGTGGGGCATACGTCTTCGCTGGTGACGGAGCTGCTGGGGCCGTGATTCTTTTTCTTTTTGGTGGGAGGTGGAACACCTTCCAAATTGAGCGTTGCCCCCATGAGTTACTTTCCACGTCGGCCCGCCATGGTGGCGTGCCGGACTGTCCGCACTATGAAACCAGGCGCCTTCTCCAGTGATGGCTGACTTCTATACAACGCTCGGGGTCTCCAAGACCGCGACTGAAGACGAGATCAAGCAGGCGTACCGCAAGCTTGCGACGCAGCACCATCCCGACCGGAATGGTGGGTCCAAGGAAGCCGAGGAGAAGTTCAAGGTTCTCACCGAGGCGTACGACGTGCTGCGCGATCCGCAGAAGCGCGCGGCGTTCGACCGGTACGGCGAGGCGGGGCTGAGTGGCGGCCGCGGCGGGTACCATCATGTGGACCTCAACGAAGCGCTCTCGATCTTCATGCGCG
>JANOTV010000019.1:0-21356 GCA_031416495.1 Gemmatimonadota bacterium | reverse complement strand
AGCTTGCCCCGACCGAGGACCTGGGCGGCGAAGGGGTGGTGAAGGTCGTGGCCACCGCGCTGCGCAAGGCGAACCGGGCCATCCACGACCGCACACTCACGGAAGTGGACAAGCAGGGCATGGGGACCACGGCGTCCGTGCTGCTCCTCTCGGATCACGGGTACCTCATCGGACAGATCGGTGACTCCCGGGTCTACCTGCTGCGCGATGGCGCCCTCACGCAGATCACCAAGGACCATTCGTACGTGCAGGAGCAGGTGGACGCGGGCCTGCTGACGCTGGAGCAGGCGCGCTACCATCCATACAGCAACGTGATCACGCGCTGCGTCGGTGCGAGCGAAGAGGTGGAAGCCGACGTGTACACCGGCGAAGTGAGGGTCGGCGACGTGTTCCTGGTCGCCTCGGACGGCCTCACCGGCATGGTCGATGACCGCCGCCTGCAGCAGCTGCTCCTCGCGCGCTCCGGCCCGGGACGAATCGTCGACTCGCTGATCGCCGAGGCCAATGGCCGCGGCGGACTCGACAACATCACCGCGATCGTCGTGCATATCGCCGGACTCGACGGCGCCATTGACTGACGACGGCAAGGAGCAACCAGAGACGGTCGGCGCGCTCGCCGAACTGTACCTCGGCAACATCCTGTACTCGCTCGAGCGGTGCGCACTCGCGCTCGCCGAGGAAGGGAAGTCGGCGGATGCGGCGTTCTATCGTGGGATCGGCCGGTTGCTCGCGGACGCGCATGGGAAGAACCGGCCCGCACAGAGCCAGCAGCGCGCGGATTAGGCGCTCTCGAGCGCCGTCAGCACTTGCTCACGAGAGATCACGCGCCGCTCGGCCGTGAACACGCGCAGCCATCGCGCCGACTGATACAGCTGTTCGGCGAGGATCGGCAGGTTGATCGCGCCGGCGATCCCCGCATCGGTGACGCGGCGCACGGAGCCATCGCGCGCGAGCAGCGGCAGGTCGAGCCCGAGCATGCGTTCCTTGCGCGGGTAGTCGAGCAGCAGCTCGCCGGGGTTCAGGCCATGCACACGGGCCAGGGCGTCCTCCGCGGCGCGCGTGCGCGTGCGGTCCTCGGAGAGCCACTCGAGGTCTGCGCCGTTGAGTTCGGCGGCGGGCATCTCCATCGCGCGCTTGTAGAGTCGGCGCGAATGGATCGCGTCGAGCAGCGCGCCGGGCGCGGCAGCGTCGAGCGCGTGCAGGATGCCCTCATCGGTGAATGCCGCGAGCCCCTCAACACGAAGCTGCCCGGCCTGCAGCGCATCCTCGATGAGGCGCTTGTACATCGCCGTCGCGCTGCGCACCGCGTGGTGCCAGTAGACGTTGCGGTACATCTGGTACTTCGCGAAGAGCAGCGACTCGAGCGCGGAGAGCCCTTTCTCGCGCAGTCCCACCGCGGTGCGACCGGTGGCCGGGTCCTCCACGAGCACGAGCGCATGCCGCAGGCGATCGACGTCGATCTCGCCGTACGCGACGCCGCACATCATGGCATCGCGCTTGAGGTAGTCGATCTTGTCGAGGTCGATGGAGCCGGAGATCAGCCCCTGGAGCGGCGACTCGCTGCGGCCGCGCACGAGCGCGAGGATGCGCTCGGGTGCGTCGGGGGCGAACTCCGCGCGGAGGATCTCCGCCACGTCGCCGGTGCACAGCAGGGGCGCGGCGACGTCCTCGTGATGCGGGACGCCGAGTTCCTCGAGTGCATGCGAGAACGGGTAGTGGCCGATGTCGTGCAACAGCGCCGCGGCGATGACGATCTCGCGTTCGCCGGCGGAGATGCGCGTGCCCGCTTCTGTCTCGCCAAGCACGCGTATGGTCTCGCGCGCCAGGTGATAGGCGCCGACCGCGTGCTCGAACCGCGAGTGCGTGGCGCCGGGGTACACGAGGTGCGCCAAACCGAGCTGCCGCACATAGCGCAACCGCTGGAACGCCTTGGTGTCGAGGAGCCGGAGATACGGCCCCTCGATACGGATGTTGTTCCAAAGGGGGTCGCGGAGGGTGGGCATCCTTCTCGAGGTGGAAGGTGGAAGGTGGAAGGTGGAAGGTGGAAGGTGGAAGGGAACTACAACTACATCGCCCCCCGCCACCTCTCATCACTTCCACGCCACCCTCATCCCTTGGGGCCCGCGGCCAGGATCGCCGGGGCGACCGCGGAGCCGAACTTCTTGATGTTCTCCGCGAACATGCCGGCAAGTTTCGATGCCTGCTTGTCGTACTCGGCGCCGTCCTTCCACGTGTTGCGCGGCCGGAGGACTTCGTCGGGCACGTCGGCGACGGTGCTCGGCAGGTGCAGGCCGAAGATCGGGTCGGTCGTCGTGGCCACCTTGTCGAGCTGGCCGGCCAACGCGGCGCGCACCATCGCGCGGGTGTGGGCGAGCTTCATGCGCGTGCCGACGCCGTAAGCGCCACCGCTCCAGCCGGTGTTCACGAGCCAGACCTTCGCATCGTGCTGCTTGAGCAGCTCGCCGAGCATGGTGGCGTACCTGGTCGGGTGCCAGACGAGGAACACGGCGCCGAAGCAGGCGGAGAACGTCGCCTGTGGCTCGGTCACGCCGCGCTCGGTGCCTGCGAGCTTCGCGGTGTAGCCCGAGAGGAAGTAGAACATCGCCTGCTCGGGGGTGAGCTTCGCGATGGGCGGCAGCACGCCGAATGCATCGGCCGTGAGAAACACGACGTGCTTCGGGTGGCCGCCGCGGCCGCTCGGCACATGGTTGCGGATGTAGTGCAGCGGGTACGAGGCGCGCGTGTTCTCTGTGAGCGTCTGGCTCGAGAACTCGACCTTCCGCGTGCCGGGCTCGAGCGTCACGTTCTCGAGGATGGTGCCGAACATCTGCGTCGTCGCGAAGATGTCGGGCTCCTGCTCCTTCGAGAGGTTGATGACCTTGGCGTAGCAGCCGCCCTCGAAGTTGAAGACGCCGTTGCCGCTCCAGCCATGCTCATCGTCGCCGATGAGTCCGCGGTCGGGATCGGCGGACAGCGTCGTCTTGCCGGTGCCCGACAGACCGAAGAAGAGTGCGGTGTCCCCGTCCTTGCCGATGTTCGCGGAGCAGTGCATCGAGAGCACGCCCTGCTTCGGGAGGAGGTAGTTCATCACGGTGAACATCGACTTCTTGAGCTCGCCGGCGTAGCGTGTGCCGCCGATGAGGATCATGCGCTTCGCGAGGTGCAGCACGATGAACGTGCCGGTGCGCGTGCCGTGCGTCGCCGGGTCGGCCTGGAACTCCGGCGCGTGCAGGATGCTGAAGTTCGGCGCGAAGGTCGCGAGTTCGGCGAGCTCCGGACGGATGAACATGTTGCGCACGAAGTGCGCATGCCACGCGTTGGGCGTGACATACCGGCACGAGAGACGGTATGCCGCATCGGCGCCGCAATAGAGATCCTCGACGAAGAGCTCATCGAGTCCGTCGAGGTAGCCGCGCACGTCGGCGAGCAGTGTGTCGAAATGCGCCTCGCTCAGTGGCTGGTTCACCTTGCCCCAATCCACATCGGCCTCGGTGCTCCGCTCCTTCACGACGAACTTGTCGTTGGGCGAGCGGCCCGTGTGCGGCGTCGTCACCGCGACGAAGGGGCCCATGTCGGCGAGCTCCCCCTCGTTCCGCTTGATCGCGGCCTGCACGAGCTCGGGAGCTTCGAGGTTCCAGCGCACGGTCCCACGCGGAGCGAGACCCTGGGCACCCAGGCCTGTGGCGCTCTCGCGGACTGGCACGGAGGGAGATGATGCGGTCATGGGCATTTATGAGTGGGCGGTGGTCTGCGGACGTTCCTGCGAGTCGATGACGGCAACTGCCGCCATGTTGACGATCTCCTGAACGTCGGCGCCCTGTTCGAGCACGTGCACGGGATGTTGCATGCCGACGAGGATGGGACCGATCGCCGTGGCCCCACCCAGATGGGTGAGCAATTTATACGCGATGTTGCCCGAGCTCAGGTTCGGGAAGATCAGCACGTTGGCTGCCTCCTTGAGCGCACTGAACGGATAGCTGCCCGCGAGCACTTCCGCGCTGAAGGCCGTGTCGGCCTGCATCTCGCCGTCCACGATCAGCTCGGGGTCGCGCTGGCGCAGGATGCGTACCGCCTCGGCGACCTTCTGCGCCTCGGGATGCTTCACCGAGCCGAAGTTGGAGAAGGAGAGCATCGCGATGCGCGGCTCGATGCCGAACACGCGCGCGAGTCCCGCGGCCGACCAGGCGATGGTCGCGAGCTGCTCCGCGGTGGGATCGATGGTCACCGTCGTATCGCCGAAGAAGACGACATGCTTCTCGAAGACGAGCATGTACATGCCGGCCACGAGTCCGATGTGCGGGTGCGCGCCGATGACCTCCAGCGCGGGACGCACCGTCTCGGGATAGTGCTTGCCGACTCCGCCGAGGAGCGCGTCGGCGTCGCCGCACGCGACCATCACGGAGCCGAAGATCGCGGCGCGCGTCACACGCTGGTTCGCCTCGAGCAGCGACAGACCCTTTCGCTGGCGACGCTTCCAGAGGTAGGCGGCATACTGGTCGCGGCGCGGCGATGTGCCCGGCTCCTCGATGGTGATGCCGTCGAGGGGAATGCCGAGCTCGGCCGCCATCGCCGTCACGCGGTCGATGCGACCGAGCAGGATCGGATGCGCGATGGATTCGTCGACGAGGATCTGCGCCGCGCGCAGGATCCTGGCGTCCTCGCCTTCGGGGAAGACGACGCGACGCGGATCGCGCTGCGCGCGCGTGATGATGCCGCGCATGATGCCGCGCGCGCGGCCAAGGCGCGCCTCGAGCTGGTCGCGGTACTCATCGAGGTCGATGAACTCGCGGGCGACACCGCTCGCGACCGCCGCCCATGCCACCGCAGGCGCCACGCGCAGCAGCGCGCGCGGATCGAAGGGGAAGGGGATCAGGTATTCGGGGCCGAACTTCACGTTGGAGAGCCCGTACAGCGCCGAGACGCTCTCGGGCACGTCCTCGCGCGCGAGCGCGGCCAGCGCGCGTGTCGCCGCCATCTTCATCTCCTCGTTGATCTCGGTCGCGCGCACATCGAGCGCGCCGCGGAAGATGAACGGGAAGCCGAGGACGTTGTTGACCTGGTTCGGGTAGTCCGAGCGGCCGGTGGCGATGATCGCATCGTCACGCACGGCGCGCACCTCGTCGGGGAGGATCTCCGGGATGGGATTCGCCAGCGCAAAGATGATCGGTGCCTTCGCCATCTTGGCGACCATCGCGCCCGTCACCGCGCCCGCGGCGGAGAGCCCCACGAACACATCGGCGCCATCGAGCGCATCGGCGATCGTGCGCGCCGGCGTGTGGCGCATGAAGCGCGCCTTGTACTTGTCCAGGTCGTCGGTGCGGCCCGCATGGATCACGCCTTTTCGATCGCACATCAGGATGTGCTCGCGGAGCACCCCGAGCCGGATGTAGTGCTCCGCCGTGGAGATCGCGGCGGCACCGGCGCCCGAGAAGACGACCTTGATGGCGGCGATGTCCTTGCCGGTGACCTCGAGCGCGTTGAGCAGCGCCGCGCCGGAGATGATCGCCGTGCCGTGCTGGTCATCGTGGAAGACGGGGATCTTGAGCGTCGCCCGGAGCGTCTCCTCGATGTAGAAGCAGTCAGGCGCCTTGATGTCCTCGAGATTGATGCCACCGACGGTGGGCTCGAGCAGCTGACAGAAGCGGATCACGTCGTCGGGCGTTTCCGAGCCCACTTCGAGGTCGAACACGTCGATGTCGGCGAACTGCTTGAAGAGGTTGCCCTTGCCTTCCATCACCGGCTTGCCGGCGAGGGCGCCGATGTTGCCGAGCCCGAGCACTGCGGTGCCATTGGTGACGACCGCGACGAGGTTGCCCTTGGCGGTGTACTTGTAGGCGTCTTCGGGGTTCTTATGGATCTCGAGGCAGGGCTCGGCGACCCCCGGTGAATAGGCCAGCGACAGGTCCCGCTGGTTGGTCAGCGGCTTGGTCGCTACGACGGCGATCTTCCCGGGTCGGCCGCGGGAGTGGTACTCGAGGGCATCCTGACGCTTCATCGGGAGAAATCTACCAGCCCACGAGGCGTGAAAGGAGTGCGGAATGGTGTATCATCAACGAATGCCGACTCTCGGGCGTAGGTCGTCGATGACACGAATCCCCTTCATTCGATCGCGAAGCGCGGGCGCCGGCAGGATCTCGGCGTGCCAGCGTTCGCTGTCGGGGTTCTGGCTGGTCGTCTACGCCCTCATCACGCTGGGTATCCCGGTCGCCGATGCGCGCGCCGAGCATGGCGCGCCGGTGGTGGCGCACTGGGAGGATGGCACCGATTCGAACTGTCCGGCGCGGCACGATGCCTCCACCTGCCAGCTCTTCCAGTCGGTGGCGTCGCGTGGCCGTCTGCCGGCGTCCGCGGCCGTCCTGCCTCCGGTCGAGCGCGACGTCGTCCATCGGACCTCTGCGTGGGACGTGTGGGTCACCCGGGCGCCGGAGCTCGCAGGGCTCGGTTCAAGGGCGCCCCCGGTCGCCTGAGTTGGTTGGTCGCACTCCCGCCGAGGCGGAGTGCCGGTCGGTGCATGCGCATGCGGCGCATCCGACACGAAACGACTCATGGCGAGGTACATCACATGTCCAAGGCAATTCGTGCGGCGCTTCTCGGCTGCGCTTTCAAGGTCCGCGTTCTTTCTGTCGTCGGTGTCCTGTTGGTCTGGTGGCTCGCGCCTGTGGTTCTCGGCGCGGCACCGGTTGATCTCCGCACCGTCGATCTCAACGCCGCGCGAAGCGCGGCCGCACCCGCCGTGATCGGCACGGTCACCGACAGCTCCGGCGCGCCGCTCGCCAACGCGACGGTGCTCGTGGCTGAGGTCAGCCGAGCCACCACGACCAACGCGCAGGGCGTCTTCGTCTTCCGCGGCTTGCCGATGGGCGAGTATCACCTGAGCGTCACGCTCATCGGGTTCAGGCCCGGCCACGCGGTCGTGCGGGTCCCCGAGTCGGGCGATGACGTGCGCGTGGCGATCGCGCTCCGCTTCACGCCGCTGCGCCTCTCCGCGGTGGTCGTCAGCGCCTCGCCCACGGGCACCGAGTCCGAGCACCTCACGCAGACGGCGCTCGAGCTTTCGGGCCGCGCGCTCAATCGTTCGCTCGGCAGCACGGTCGCGTCGACCCTCGCCGCCGAGCCCGGCGTGAACCAGCGCTTCCATGGTCCCGCGTCGAGCATGCCCGTCATCCGCGGGCTCACGGGCGACCGCATCCTCATGCTCCAGGACGGCGAGCGCGCCGGCGACCTCGCCGCATCCTCAACGGATCATGCGGTCTCGGTCGATCCGCTCGCGGCGCAGCGCATCGAGGTCGTGCGCGGGCCCGCGTCGTTGCTCTATGGCAACAACGCGCTCGGTGGCGTCGTCAACGTGATCTCGAATGACATCCCGACGTCCGTGCCCACGCACCTCGAGGGCACGATCAGTGTGCAGTCGGAATCGGCGACGCCCGGGGGTGCGGTGAACGCGGGACTCACGACCGATCTCGGGGCGCGCAGTGCGATCAACATGCGCGCGGGTTTCCGTGACATTGGTTCCCTGCGCACGGGAGGCAGCACCGTGCTCGAGGGCACGGACTCGCGCACGTACAACGGCACCGTCGGCTACGGCTTCATCGGAGAGAAGGCGAACTTCGGCGTCGCGGTGCGCGCGTACGATTTCACGTACGGACTCCCTGCGCCCGCGGGCGATCCCGAGGCCGGCGTGCGCATCGACGGCAATCGCTATGCACTCAGTGGCCGCGGAGCGATGCAGCTGCGCTCGCCGTCGCTGCCGTACGTTCGTCTCGAAGGTACGGCGCAGGACTACACGCACGATGAGATCGAGCCCAGCGGCGAGATCGGCACCACCTTCAAGTTGCGCACGCAGACGTTCAACGTGCAGGCGACCACCGCGTTCAGTCGCTCCAAGGGCGCGCTCGGACTACAGGGGCTCTTCAAGCAGTACGCGGCGACGGGCGAGGAAGCACTCACGCCAGCGGCCAACTCGTCGAGCCTCGGCGTGTTCCTCTATCAGGAAGTGCCGATCGGCAGTTCCGCCGAGGAGATCGGGCACGGTCCTCGTGTACAGATCGGCGGCCGCTTCGACACGTACCTCGTCGACTCCAAGGCCGGTGACGCGAAGTTCGGTCCGGCGATGGACGTCGACTTCACCAGCGGGTCCGGTTCGGTGGGACTGAGCGTGCCGCTGGGCGAGGTGTTCACGATGAGCGGAAGCCTGGCTCGCGCATTCCGCGCGCCGACCGTCGAGGAACTGTTCTCGAACGGCTTCCATCATGCGGCGGGCACGTACGACATCGGCAACACGAGCCTTCGCGCCGAGATCAGCACGGGCGCGGAGGTGATCCTGCGCGCGCAGTCCGAGCGCGTGTCGGCGCAGCTGTCCGCGTACGCCAATCGTGTCGACGACTTCATCGCGCCGTTCGTGATTGGAGACACGCTCAGCGACACAGGGGAGGAATTCACCATGATCCGCTTCGACCGCACGGATGCGGAGCTGGTGGGGGCGGAGGGAAGCGTCGAGATGCAGCTCTTGCCGCATCTCGTCGGCAGCGTGATGGCCGACTACGTGCGCGGCTCGTTCCGCACGGGAGGCGCGCTGCCGTTCATGCCGCCCGCCCGCATCGGCGGCGGCATGCGCTACGAAACGGGCCGCTACTCGCTCGGCGCGGACGTGCGCCATGGCTTCGCGCAGGACCGCGTGAGCGGCGGGGACGTGGACATCGCGACCGACGCCTACACGCTCGTGAATCTCAATGCGGGCATCCAGTGGCTCGTCGGCAACGCGCTGCAGGAAGTGCTGCTGCGCGTGGACAATGCGGGGGACGCGCGGTACTTCGACGCGACGAGCCGCATCAAGAGTTTCGCGGCGAATTCCGGGAGGAACGTCTCGCTGGTCTATCGGCTGACGTTCTAGGCGGTCTGGGAGCCGGCCATCACGCGAAGCCTGGCCAGCATCCGCCGATCGTTCGTCACCATGTCATCGCCCTTCGGCGTCTCCAGCACTTTGGGAACGAGCGCGAATCGCTCGTCGCTCATGATGCGGGCGAATGCAGCATCACCGATGTGGCCTTCGCCGATGAGCGCGTGCCGGTCGCGCTTCGCACCGAGCGGCGCGGCGGAATCGTTCAGATGCAGCAGGCCGAGCTGCTTGAAGCCGATCACGTCGGCGAACTGCGACCATACGCCCTCATAGTCGCCAACGAGGTCGTACCCCGCGGCAAAGACGTGCGCCGTGTCGAGGCAGACGCCGACGCGCTTGCGAAGATTCGCAGGGATCAGCGCGAGGAGCGTCGCCATCTCCTCTAGGGTCGCGCCGATCACGGTGCCCTGGCCGGCGGTGAGCTCCATCAGCAGGCGCGTCTTCCCGGGCTCCGCCTCGAGCGCCTGCGTGATGCACTCCGCGTTGCGCGCGATGCCGCTCGCGCGGTCGTCGATGAAGTTCCCGGGATGCGCGACGAGTGCATCGAGGCCGAGTGCGTGGCAGCGGCGCAGCTCGGCGCGGAACGACTCGAGCGATCGTGCGCGCAGCAGGGCGTCGGGCGTCGCGAGGTTGATGAGGTAGGAGTCGTGCGCGTTGGTGAAGCGCACGGCGGTCTTGGCGAGTTCCGCCCTGAACAGCGCGGCGTCCTCGGCCCCGATCTCCTTCTCCTTCCACTGGTTCGGCGTCTTGGTGAAGAGCTGGATCGCCGTCGCGCCGATGTCGGTGGCGCGCGCTGGTGCCATCGCGACTCCACCGGCAGCGGAGACGTGCGCGCCGAGTGGGGCGCGGTCGGGCGCGTGCTGGGGTGGGATCCACTGGACGGCGGCTGGCTTCGCCTTTACCGCTGCCTTCTTAGCCATTCGAGTGGATCCACCGCGCGGCCATTGTTCGGCCGCATCTCAAAATGAAGGCGCGCGGGCATGTCCGGGTCGGACTGCCCCACCGTGCCGATGACATCACCCTTCGCGATGCGCGCGCCCTTCCGCACGCTGGCGCTCTGCAGCGACGCGTACATCGCGTACGAGCCGCCGCCATGGTGCACGAGCACGGTCAGGCCGTACGTCCCCTGGACCTCCGCGATCACGATTTCGCCCGCGGCCACGGCCTTGACCGGCGTGCCCGCGGGCGCGCTGATGCCGATGCCGTTCCAGATCACGCGCGTGCTGTTGGGATTCACCACGCGGCCGTACCGATAGATGATCTCGCCCTCCACCGGCCAGTCGAGGCGGCCGAGATCGCCGGTGGTGACGGAGCTGCGCGTGGGTGCGGCGCCGGACCGCGATTCCGCGCGCCGGCGCGCATCCTCGAGCGCCGCGATCACGCCAGCGAGCCGTTGTTCGTCGCGCTGCACCTGCTGCAGCCGCTGCTGCGCCGTGCGCGCCTGCGCCTGCACCTGCGCGAGCGAACGGCCACGCGCGACCTCGAGCCGACGCAGGCGCTGCTCCTCCTCCGCCTTCTGCTGGCGGTTCGATTCCATGTCGCCCTGCAGCCGCACGAGCAACGAGCGCTGCGCGCTGATCTGTCCGGTGAGCGTCTCGACGCGCGCGACGAGCGAGCGGTCGCGGCGCGCCACAAGATTCAGGTACTTGTAGCGCGCCACGAGCGCGCCGAATGATTCTGCGGACAGCAGCGCCTCGAGTGAGTACAGTGGCCCGCGCTTGTAGATCTCCTGCACGCGATGGCGCAGCGTCGCGCGCTTGATCCGCATCTCGTCCTGCGAACGCACGAGACCTTCATTGACGGTCTCCACCTCGTTCATCAGGGAGCCGAGCTGCTGCTCGAGCGACCGCACGACGCGCGACGTGGCGGCGGCCTGGCGCTCGAGGTTCTGCCGCTCGGCGGAGATGTCGCGCGCGCTCGTCTGCAGGCGCTTCATGCGCGACTCGAGTTCCTGCCGCTCGGCGCGGAGGTGTTCGAGCTCCTGCTGCTCCTCGCGCAGGCGCGCGGCCGCCTGCTGCGCCGAGGGCGGCAACGCGGGCTGGCTCTGCTGCGCGCGCACGGGCGTGGCGACGGCGGTGAGGAGTGCCGACGTCGCCACGAGCAGGAGGACGGGGCGCACGTGCCGCATCACACCCGCTTGAGGTGGCGCCCGACGGACACGGCGCTGCCGAGCAGCCCGATGAGCGCGCCGGCGATGACGCCGAGCACGGCGAGCAGCGGCGCGAAGTAGGAGGCCTGCACGATGTACTGACCCACCAACGCGTACGTGAGCCATGTGAGCGCCAGCGCGAGCAGTCCGCCGATCGCGCCCTTGATGAAACCTTCGATGAGGAATGGCGCCCGGATGAACGAGTCGGTGGCGCCCACGAGCCGCATGATCTGGATCTCGCGGCTGCGTGCGAGCACGGCCATACGGATGGTGGAGCCGATGATGATGAGCGCGACGAGCGCGAAGATGATGCCCAGCGAGATGCCAGTCGCGGTCGCGATGGTGCGGAGGCGGTAGAGCTTCTCCACCCACTCCTCACCGAACCGCACATCGTCGATGAAGTCGTAGCTCTCGAGCCGTCGCGCGACGCTGCGCACCGTCGCCGGGTCGCGAAGGCCCGGACGCAGGCGCACTTCGATCGAGGCCGGCAGGATGCCCGTCTCGAACACGTCCTCGAACTCGCCGAGTTCCACGCGCGCCCGCTCGAGTGCCTGTTCCTCGGTCACGAGCTGCACCGTCGCGACCTCGGGGAAGGCCGCGACGTCGCCGACCGCGGCGCTCGTGGCCTCGGGCATCGTGCCCTCGGCGACGAAGGCGCGGATCTCCACGCGGTCCTCGACCTGCTGCAGCGCGCTGCGCAGGTTGAGCGCCACGAGGCCGAAGAGCCCGAAGGCGAACAGCGAGAATGCGATCGTCGTGACGCTCAGCAGGCTGAGCATCGGCGCGCGGGCGAAGGCCCGCATCGCTTCACGGAAGGCGAGGCTCATGACGTGGCCGCCTCTTCGGCGGCCGAGTCGAACACGAGCTGGCCGCGGTTCATCTCCATCGTGCGGAACGTCGTCGAACGCACGAGCGCGAGGTCGTGTGTCGCCATGAGCACCGCGGTGCCGGACGCATTGATCTCGCGCAGCAGCTGGAAGATGCCGCGCGTGGCGCGCTCATCGAGGTTGCCGGTGGGTTCGTCCGCGAGCAGCACGAGCGGATCGTTCACGAGAGCGCGCGCGATAGCCACGCGCTGCTGTTCGCCGCCGGAGAGTTCATGGGGCAGCGCCGTCGCCGTCGCGGCGAGGCCGACCTGCGTGAGAGCGCGCGCGACCTTGGTGCCGATCGCTGCGGCCGGCGTTCCCGTGACCTCGAGCGCGAAGGCGACGTTCTGCTCGGCGGTGCGGTCATCGAGCAGCTGGAAGTCCTGGAAGATCACGCCGAGTCGCCGGCGGAGCTGTGGCACTTCCTTTCGCGTGAGTGTCACGGAGCTCTTGCCGTCTACGCGGACTTCACCCGCGGACGGCGTCTCGGCGACGTAGATGAGCTTGAGGATGGTGCTCTTGCCGGCGCCGCTCGGGCCGGTGAGGAACGCGAACTCGCCTCGATTCAGGTGGAACGAGACGTTCTCGAGGGCTGGTCCGCCGCGTGGGTACTGTTTCGATACATGACTGAATCGGATCATCGGTTCTGGTTGCTCTTCACTTCAATGCCTGCTCAAGGTCCGCGATCAGGTCGTCCGGATCCTCGAGGCCGATGCTGAGCCGGAGGAAGCCGTCGGGGATCCCGATCCGCGCCCGTTCGGCGGAGGTCATCTTCGCATGTGAGGTGTAGCGCGGCTCGCTCACGAGTGTGTCCACGCCGCCGAGGCTCGGTGCGTGGGTGACGAGCCGGAGACGGCGGAGGAAACGCTCAGCGGACTTTCCGCCGCCGACGAGTTCGAACGCCATCATGCCGCCGAAGCCGTCGAGCGTCTCGCTCGCGATCTTGTGGTCCACGTGCGAGGTGAGCCCGGGGTAGTGCACCGTCTTGATCTCCTTCCGCCCTTCCGCCCACTCGGCGATCACCATCGCGGACGAATTGGCGCGCTGCACGCGCACGTCGAGCGTCTTCACGCCGCGCTCGAGCATCCAGAGGGCGAACGGGTCCGGTGTCTGGCCCCAGAGCATCTCCTTCTGCAGCACTTCGTCGATGTACGCCTGCGAGCCCGCGACGACGCCGGCCAGCACGTCGTGGTGACCATTCAGGTACTTGGTCGCCGAGTGGATGACGACGTCGGCGCCGTGCTCGAGCGGACGGAAGTTGACCGGGCTCGCGAAGGTCGAATCCACGACGAGTGCGATGCCTTCGCCGCGCGTGAGGTATGAGATGGGCCGCAGGTCGAGCACGCGGCAGGTGGGGTTCACCGGCGACTCGAGGAAGATGGCGCGCGTCTCCTTGCGGAGCTTTCCGCGCCACGCGCGCGGCTCGTAGGGATCGACGAGCGACACCTCGATGCCCTGGCGCACGAACTCTTCCATGAACAGGCGATGCGTGCCGCCGTAGATGTAGAGCGACGAGAGCAGGTGATCGCCCGGGCGCAGCAGCGCGAGCATGGCGCAGGCGGTGGCCGCCATGCCACTCGAGAGCACGAGCGAGGCCTCGGCGCCTTCGAGCAGTGCGAGGCGCTTCTGGAGCCGCACGGCGTTCGGCGTGTTGCCATAGCGCGTGTACTGGAGCCCCTCGGCGGTCCCAATGGCCTGCACATGGTTCACCGACTGCACAAGCGGCTCGACGACGGGATCGCCGGCGGCGTGAGGTGCACGACCGCCGTGGACGGCGAGGGTGGCAAGGCGGTGCTGGCGGGACTTGGCGCGTGGCGGCAAGGTGTGGCGGCCTCAGGCGAGGTTCGTGGTGAGCACGGGGCGATGATCGATGTCCATCTTCACAAGGCGGACGATCTCGGTGACCGCGAGGCCACCGAGATCGCGCACCACGACGCCGCCACGGGGCAGCGTCTCGTCGTACACGACCGGGGCGAGCTCATGGCGCCGGGGACCGTACACCCAGACGAGCTCGCCGTCGTCGATGAGTCGCCGCCTGGCGTCCTCGGGGAGGATCCGCACCAACGGGCCGCGCTCCGGATCGCCCCTTCTCGTGGCGATGAAGCCCACGACCTGCAGCGGCTGAAACGCGCGTGCCATCAGGCCGCGGCTCCGAGGGGGCCGAAGGTGTCCTGCTCGCGGCGCAGCAGGCGGCGGCGCGCGAGACCATCGAGGTGCGATTGCGCGTCGGCGAGATCGAGGCCCGCCGCCTCGGCGAGCACGGCCACCGCGCAGGCACGGCCCATCGCCATCGCCGCTTCCCAGAGGCGACGCTCGCAGTCGGAGACCGCGCCAACGAGATGCGCCGCGCCGTCGGGGAACTGCACCACGAGCGCGAGCCCGTGCGTGTGCAGCACCGCCTCGATCGACTCGAGGTGCAGCTCGCTCAGGCCGTTGAACACGACGTACCCGTCGCGTGACGGTGAATCGTTCGTGAGCGGGAGCATGAGCTTCGCGACGAACTCGTCGGCGCAGGAATGGTCGAGCACGCCGATGCGCGAGAAGTCGAGGAACGCGACAGTGCCATCGGCGAGCCCGGCGAGCTGGCGCTCGATGAGCGTTCGCACGGCAGCGCCCGTTCGTCGGGTCACGAGGTCGGAGTGCGATCCATTCACGGAGGCCTTGAGCGCGGAGCTCACGTCGATGTGCGTCATGGCGCTGTCACCCGCTTGGGGATGATCACCTGCAGTTGTGTACCCGCGAATGGAGCAAGGTTCTCGAGACGTGGCACGTCGTCCTCCCACTCGGGGACCATCGCGATGCGCGCCGTGCCGCTGCGGACGCTGAGCTTGCCGTCGAAGCGGTGCACGTAGCCGCGGATCCCCTTGAGTCCCTGGCCGCGGCCCGGGTCGGACAGACGGCTCACGCCGTTGATGACGCCGCTTTCGAGTGCGATCGCATCGTCCCATCGGTCGGAATGCGCGCGCGCCTTACTCGTCTCGAGCGAGCGGCGAAAACCGATGCCGGCATCACAGACGGCGATGTGCACCACATCGCGTCCCACGCGGCGCCTGCTCCAGTCGTAGCGCTGCACCATCACCCAGCCGCCGCGTCCTGCGTGCTCGACGATGTTCTGGCACGCCTCGGAGAGCGTCACGGTGAAGCTCATCGTGGCGCGCGGCTCGAGGTTGAGCTTAGTCGTGAGGATGTGCGTCGCACGGTCCTTCACGCGGTCCACCACCTCGTGCACATCCTCGCTGCGCGCGATCGGCGTCATCTCAAGCAGCACGTCCGAGTCCTGCGGCGCGCGCGAGCGGGGCACCGTGCCGAGGAAGGTGTAGATCTCCTCGGCGTAGCGGTAGAAGTTCGACCGCGCCCAATAGGAGACGGTGCTCTCGTTCTCGGGCGGCGCGAACTCGGCCTTCTCGAGACGGCTCTGCGCGAGGCAGAGGAGTGCGGTCAGCCCATAGGGCGTCGCGAAGCGCGTGTGCCGCGCGTCGACCAGGATCTTCGCGTCGGCAGGGAGTTCGGCGAGCTGTTCGAGCACCTGCTCGAAGGTCTGCTCATCGAGTGACGTAGGGACGGTGATGACGGCGGTCACAGCGGGTGCAATTCTCCCCGGAGATGATGAGCGAGGCCGGTCGCGCCCCGATGTTCGACGTTGCGGGCCGCGGCGTCGCAGGCGGTCCGCAGTGCAGCACTCATTATATCACCCGCGACGAGTCTTGAGAAATAGGTCGCGCCCCACACATCGCCGCAGCCGGTGGGATCCCCCGGCCAGCTCACGCGGGCCTGCGACGCGGGGACCAGCTCCGTCCGCAGCGGCGCGCCGTGCCTCGGTGGCACGGAAATGTCCGCGAGGCGCTCGAATCCCGCCTCTGCGAAGTACGCTACGCCCCGTTTTCCCAGTGTCACGATGAGATTGCGTACGCCCGCGTTCATCGCCGTCGCGGCGAGCGCGAGAGGGTCGGGCGCGAGCATCGCCAGCTCGTCCTCGTTCACCTGCAGGAGATCCACGCAGGCGCACCAGGCGGCGACGTCGGCCAGAGGTCGCAGCGTGCGGAGGCCGCTCGGCTCCACCGCCAAAACCAGCGAGTGCAGGTCCATGTAGATGGGACCCTTGAAGTGCTGGCGAAGCAACTGCGCCGTGACGAGGTCGAGCTCGAACCCGCTGATGAGGTTGATGTACAGCGCGTCGATGTCGCGCACGAGCGGTTGCAGGCCGACCCAGGTCCAGCCGGGCACGCCGCCGCTCAGCACCTCGCTCCGGCGCTCGTCGGAGTGATAGACGAGCTCGACGCGGTTGTTGCGCTGTGGTACCTCGATCGGCGCGGCGTCCGCCGCGAGCCGCCGCAGCGTGCGCAGGTACTGCCGCGCCTGCGGTGCGAGGTCGCTGCCGACCTTCACGAGCGGCACGAGTTCCCAGTCCTCCGGCAGCGCGGCATCGCAGGCGCCGAGGGAGTAGGTGATGCCGCCCCATTCCTCGATCACCGCGTCGCGCGCATCGCGGCCGTGGATGATGTCCCAGACGAACGTGCCGATCACGCCCAAGCGCTGCTTCGTTCTCTTGCCGCCGCCCGCGGCAGCGCCGGGTGCCCGGCTCGTCACGCCAGGCCGTGCTGTTGTGCGAAGGTGGCCACGGCGCCGATCACACCGGCCTTGCCGTTGAGGGACCCCGGCACGATGCGGCAGGCATCGACCGCGGGCTTGAACGCGCGGCGGCGCACCTCGGCGCGCAGCGGTTCGAACAGCGCGTCTCCCGCCTGCGTCACACCGCCGGCGAGCACGACGATTTCGGGATTGAAGATGTTGAGCATGTTCGCGATGCCGGCGCCAAGAAAGCGGGCGGTGTCTCGCACGACTTCGGTCGCGAGTTCGTCGCCCTGATGCGCTGCTTCATAGACCGTCGCGGCGGTCAGCCGCGAGAGGTCGCTTCCCACCATCGCGGGCAGGATCGACGGTTCACCGCCGGCCAGCGCCTCTCTCGCGCGCTCGGCGATCGCCGGACCCGACGCATAGGCCTCGAGGCAGCCGTAGTTGCCACAGCTGCAGCGGCGGCCATTGGTATCGATGGTCGTGTGCCCGAGTTCGCCCGCCACATCGCTCGAGCCGTGGTAGAGCCGGCCCTCGAGGATGATCCCCCCGCCGATGCCGGTGCCGAGGGTGAAGCCGATGACATTCTGCGCACCCTTCGCGGCACCGAGCCACCACTCGCCGAGCGTGGCGCAGTTGGCGTCGTTGTCGAGCGTGGCGGGCAGCTGGACGGCGTCCTGGATGCGGTCGCGGAGCGGGAAGTCACGCCAGCCGAGGTTCGGCGTGAAGATCACGACGCCGCGTTTACGATCGAGCGGACCCGGTGAACCGATACCCACGCCGATAAAGTCCGCACGAGTGCGGCCGGTGGCGGCGCAGGTTTCGCTGATGACCTGCTCGATCAGGTTGGCAATGCGGGCGACGACGGCATCGGCGCCGAGCTCGGCGCGCGTGGCGATGGAGTGCACCGCGTACAGCTCGCTTCCGTCGGATGTCATAGCGCCGACGACGGTGTTCGTGCCGCCCAGGTCAACGCCGATGATGCAACGCTTCAAGCCGGCCGACGACACTGTCGCTTCGCGATTGACCACGAGGTATTCTCCCTGCTTCTGTCGTCTGCAGATAGGTGCGGTTATCTTCCGCGTCGCGGACGGTTGGGCCGCCGCTGTCCGAACCCCCAGAATCTAACAGGAAAGCCCGCGCCTCATGCGCATGTCCATTGTCGTCACCACGTACCAGCACCCGACGTGGCTCGAGAAGGTGCTCTGGGGCTTCGAGTCCCAGACCTTCCGGGACTTCGAGTTGCTCGTGGCAGACGACGGTTCGGATGACGAGACGCGCGCCGTGATCGACGGCATGCGCACGCAGGTCGGCTACCCGCTGCGCCATGTGTGGCACGCGCACGAGGGTTTCCGGAAGTGCACGATCCTCAATGCGGCGATCGCGGTGGCGGGGTCGGACTATCTCTTCTTCACCGACGGCGATTGCATCCCGCGGCCCGACGTGCTGGCGGTGCATGCGCGTCATGCGCGGAAGGGCCGCTTCCTGTCGGGCGGCTACCTCAAGTTGCCGATGAGCACGAGCGGGCGCATCACGAAGAACGACATCCTCGCGGGGCGAGCGACGGACCTCCGCTGGCTGCGCGCACACGGCACCCGGGTGGACCGCCAGTCACTGCGGCTCGCGTGGGGTCCGCGTCTCGCGGCGTTCCTCGACCGCGTCACGCCCACGGGCGCGACGTTCAACGGACACAACTCGTCGGTGTGGCGCGAGGATCTCGTGATGGTGAACGGCTTCGACGAACGCCTTGAGTACGGCGGTCTCGACCGCGAACTCGGCGAGCGGCTGGAGAACGCCGGCGTGCGCGGCGCGCAGATCCGCCATCGCGCGCTCGTCGTGCACCTCGACCATCCCCGCGGGTATCGTCGCGCCGAGGCGCTCGCGCGCAACCGCGCGATCCGTGACGAGGTCGCGGCGAAGAAGATCATGCGTGCACCCGTCGGACTCGACCGGCACGATGCACACGGTGCCCCCCGCCCCTCTGCCCAGTGACGTCGACGGCAGGGCGCCCGGTGGCGCTGGTCTTCCGCAAGCGCATCCTGCCATGGTCCGAGACGTTCATCGCGTCGCAGTCGGGCGCCATGGCGCGCTATGCACCGGTGCTCGTCGGCTACTCGCGTGATCCTGGCGGCGCCGCGTACGTCATCGGGCGTCCGCAGTTGCTGCTGAATGACCACAGCGCGTTCCCGGCGCTGGAGAAGTTCCTGCTGAAGTCGGCGGGCCGCGCGCCGCGCCGCTGGTTGCGCGCCATCGCCGAGACACAGCCGGTGGTGCTCCACGCGCACTTTGGATCGAGCGCGCTGCCCGCGAGCCGGATCGCGAGGGCGCTGCGCATCCCGCTCGTGGTGACGTATCACGGCATGGACATCACCGTCGCCGCGACGACGCGCGCGGAGGTCGAGCGCCGTCACCGCGCGTTCGCCGCGGCCGACCGGGTGATCGCGGTCTCGGGCTTCATCGCGGAAGTGCTGCGGAAGGCCGGGTGCCCGCCGGAGAAGATCACGGTGCATTTCATCGGAGTGGACACGGCGCGATTCACGCCGTGGGCAGGACATGGCGCCGCGCCCGATGCGCGCACGGCGGCGGAGGCTCGCTCAGCCACCGAAGTGCTCTTCGTGGGACGCCTCGTCGAGAAGAAGGGCGTCACGCATCTCATCCGCGCGATGCAGGAGGTGCGGCGCACTGTGCCGGCCGCCGAGCTCGTGCTCGCGGGCGATGGTCCGCTGCGCACGGCGCTCGAGAAGGAGTGCCTTGTGCACGGCGTGCCCGCGCGGTTCCTCGGCGTGCAGACGCCCGAGCAGGTGATCGGCCTCATGCGCCGCGCGGCGGTCCTCTGCGGACCGAGCATCGCCGACTCGCGGGGGAACGCCGAGGGGCTGCCGATCACGTTCCTCGAGGCGCAGGCATGCGGGCTGCCCGTGATCGCGTCCATGAGCGGCGGCACGGGGGAGGGGATCGTGCACGGCGAGACGGGCGTGCTGTTCACGCCGGGCGACGAGCGCGCGCTCGCCGATCACCTGCTCGCGATGCTCGGACCGTCGAACGACGCGCTCAGGCACCGCATGAGCATCGCGGCGCGCCGCTACATCGAGCAGCAGTTCGATCTCGCGCGACAGACCGCCGCGCTCGAGACGATCTACGACGAGGTCCGCGCGTGAGCCGTTAGTCGACCTGCAGCACCGCCAGGAACGCTTCCTGCGGGATCTCCACCGATCCCACCTGCTTCATGCGCTTCTTGCCTTCCTTCTGCTTCTCGAGAAGCTTGCGCTTGCGGCTGATGTCGCCGCCGTAGCACTTCGCGAGCACGTCCTTGCGCAGCGCCTTCACCGTCGTGCGCGCGATGACCTTCTGCCCGATCGCCGCCTGGATCGCGACCTCGAACAGTTGCCTCGGGATGAGCTCCTTCAGCTTGTCGGCGATCTTGCGCCCCCAATCGTACGCCTTGTCGGTGTGCGTGATCACCGAGAACGCATCGATCGGGTCGCCGTTGATCAGCATGTCGAGCCGCACGAGGTCGCTCTTGCGGTAGCCGAGCATCTCGTAGTCGAGCGCCGCATACCCGCGCGTGAGCGACTTCATCTTGTCGAAGAAGTCGAGGATGATCTCCGCGAGCGGCAGCTCCCAGTCGATCTCCACGCGCGTGGTGTCGATGTAGCTCATCCCCTTGTACTCGCCGCGCCGGTTGGTGCCGAGCGTCATGATCGCGCCGATGTACTCCGCCGGCACCATGATGCGCGCCTTCACGTACGGCTCTTCCACGTAGTCGATGATGGTGGCCGACGGCATGAGCGCCGGGTTCTCGACGAGCACCTCGGTGCCGTCGGTCAGCCCGACGTGGTATTCCACGCTCGGCACCGTCGTCACGAGGTCGAGGTCGAACTCGCGCTCGAGACGCTCCTGCACGATCTCCATGTGCAGCAGGCCGAGGAATCCGCAGCGGAAGCCGAAGCCGAGCGCCGTGGACGATTCGGGCTGGTACTGCAGCGCCGCGTCGTTGAGCTGCAGCTTCTCGAGTGCGTCGCGCAGGTCCTCGTACTGCTGGGTGTCGGTCGGGTAGACGCCCGCGAACACGAACGAGCGCACGGTCTGATAACCCGGCAGTGGCTCGGGCGCCTTGTTGGTCGCGTCGAAGATGGTGTCGCCGGCGCGCGTCTCCTTCACGCTGCGCACGTTGGCCACGACGAAGCCGACTTCGCCCGCCGTCAGCTTGGGCGTCACGACCTGCCGCATCTGGTTGTAGCCGACCTCGGCCACCTCGTAGACGCTGTCCGACGCGCCGAAGGTGATCTGGGTGCCCTTCTGGATGGTGCCGTCGACCACGCGCACGCTCGGGATCGCGCCGCGGTACCGGTCGTAGTACGAATCGAAGATCAGCGCGCGCAGCGGACCGTCGGGATTGCCGCGCGGCGGCGGCACCTTCTTCACGATTTCCTCGAGCAGCTCCGGCACGCCCACGCCTTCCTTCGCCGAGACGAGGAGGATGGCCTCCGGGTTGCAACCGAGGAGGTCCACGATCTCCGCGCGCCGCTTCTCGGGCTCGGCGCCGGGGAGGTCGATCTTGTTGAGGATCGGGATGATCTCGAGGCCCGCTTCCATCGCGAGGAAGAGGTTCGAGAGCGTCTGCGCCTGGATGCCCTGCGACGCATCGACCACGAGGATCGCGCCTTCGCACGCGGCGAGAGAGCGTGACACTTCGTAGGTGAAGTCCACGTGCCCGGGGGTGTCGATCAGGTTCAGCTCGTACGCCACGCCGTCCTTGGCGTTGTAGGTCATGCGGACGGCGTTGAGCTTGATCGTGATGCCGCGCTCGCGCTCGAGGTCGAGGGTGTCGAGCACCTGGGCCTTCATCTCGCGCTTCTGGAGCATCCCCGTG
>JANOTV010000018.1:0-2139 GCA_031416495.1 Gemmatimonadota bacterium | reverse complement strand
ACCCGGCCCGCTCGCCCTGGCGATGGTCGCCTGGCTGCTGCTGTACACCATCTGGGGGAGCATCGCGGGGTCGTACGAGTCGGCGCCGTGGCAGCGGCTCATGGACGACGCGGCGTTCCTTCCCCTGCGGATGGCCATCGCATACCTCGCCTTCTCGTTGTCACGGGTGCCGGGCACGCCGCGGCACGCGGTGCTCGCCTGGCGCTTCCTCTCCGCCGCGTTCGCGATCTCTGCCCTCGTCAACCTCCTCCGATTCACGGGTGGCGCAGACATCACACTGCCGTCGGAGGCGCGACTCGCGCTCGCCGTGCCGATCAACGCCCTGCTGCTCGCGGGCACCTGGCACCTCGCTCGGCTTCGTCCCGAGGGGCGCGCCGTCGATTGGCTTGACGCCGGCGTGATCGTGCTGTCGATCTTCATCCTCAGTTCGCACTATGTCGCCGGCGGCAGTCCGTTCAGCACGACGCTCCTCGGCTCGACGCGCTGGCTGTTCCTGTTGATCCTCCTGTCCAATGTGGTGGCCGTCTGGTTCATCGCGACCGCGTGGTTCCGGCGGCCTGCGGGCGTGGCGCGCCAGGCGCTCGGCCTGCTCACCCTCGGCTTCGCCGTCATCGCGGTGGTGGACCTCGTCTTCGACCAGGCCGTGCAGCGGAACATCCCAGCCCGTGGGGGCCTGCTCGACATCTTCAAGGCGACGGGACTGCTGATGATCGTGCTCGGTCTCGACCTGCAGCGGCAGCAGCGCTCGCTCACGGATCGCGTCGAGCGCACCATGAGGGAGGCCCGGCATGTGGCCGCTCCCATAGCGATCGCCGCGGCGGCGCTGTCACTGCTGATCAACGTCTGGAGGGGCACGCAGACGGACGACCAGCGCTTCCTCGTGACGGGCGTGTCCGTGCTCCTCGTGCTCCTGCTCATGCGGCAGCACCTCGCGCGTGAGGAGGCCGCCGTGGCGGCGCAGGCACGCGCGACCGCCGACGCGCGGTTCCGCTCGCTCGTGCAGCGCTCCTCCGATGCGATCTTCCAGATCGCGCCCGACCACACCATCCAGTGGGCGAGTCCTTCGGCGAGCGAGCTGATCGGGTCGATCCCCTCACTGCTCGTCGGCCGACGGATCGCGGAGCTGGCGCACCACGAGGATCGCGACCGGCTCACGGTGTTCCTCGCGAATGCCGGCGAGCCCTTTGCGCGCAACTCGGTGCTGCGCTGGCGCCTTGGCCGCGCGGGCGCGTGGCATGACGTGGAGAGCGTCGTGTCGAACCTCAGTGCCGACGACGCCGTGCGCGGCTTCGTGCTCAACACGCGCAATGTGTCCGAGCGGGTGCAGCTCGAGCAGCAACTGCGGCAGGCACAGAAGCTCGAGGCGGTGGGACGGCTCGCCGGCGGCATCGCACACGACTTCAACAACATCCTCGCCGCCATCATCACGCACGCGCAACTCGTGCGCGAGGAACTCCCGCCCGGTGACGCGAGCGCGGCCGACCTGCTCGAGATCGAGCAGACGGCGCAGCGCGGCGCGGTGCTCACGCGCCGGCTTCTGTCATTCAGCCGTCCCGAGGCCGGCGAGTTGCGCGCGCAGCCGCTGCGGGCGGTGGTGCGCGGCATGGAACCGATGCTGTGTCGGCTGCTTGTGGGCCAGGTCGAACTCGTGCTCGAGCTCGATGACGACGACCTTTGGGTGCGTACCGCCGAAGGACAGCTTGAACAGATCCTCATGAACCTCGCGATCAATGCGCGCGATGCGATGCCCGACGGCGGCGTCGTGCAGGTGCGCACGCGCCCGCACGTCGTGCGGCCGGGTGATCGCTCGGCGTCGCACGGTGTGCACTCGGGGAGCTGGGCGGAACTCACGGTGCAGGACGCCGGCATCGGCATGGACGAGGACACCCTCGCGCGCCTATTCGAGCCGTTCTTTACGACCAAGCCGAGCGGGCTCGGCACCGGACTCGGCCTCGCGACGGTGCGCGGCATCGTGCGGGCCATCGGCGGTCACGTCACGGCGGAGAGTTCACCCGGCCACGGCACCACGATGCGCGTGCTGCTTCCGCTCGCGCAGGCCGAGGCCACCGTCGAGGTGGAGCGGCCGGTGGTCCGTACGCCGCAGCTGGTCGGGCGCCCGCGGGTGCTCGTCGTGGACGA
>JANOTV010000017.1:0-1638 GCA_031416495.1 Gemmatimonadota bacterium | reverse complement strand
TTCTCGCGTACGCGGCGAAGGCGGGGTTCATCGTGGACAGGTACGAAGATCCCGCCTCGGGCGATCTCGCGAAGAACGAGACCGGGAAAGAAGTCATGACGCGCATCGTGCTGCGGCCCGCGGTGACATTCTCTGGGCGGGCGCCGGGCGCGGCGGAGTACGCGGCGCTGCATCACCACGCGCATGAGGACTGCTACATCGCGAACTCAGTGAAGAGCGAGGTCGTGCTCGAGCCGACGTTCACGGTTCACGAAGGCTGACGCGGGTCGTGGCTTCGTCCGCGATCTGATGTCGGCCATCGCCGAGCGAAGGGACAAACCAGCGAGAGCTGGCCAAGACCCGGCCTTCCCCAGTTGCCGGTAGAGTCCGACGTCACCACTGCGTACTTGAGGAGCAGATGAAAGTTGGAGTGCCCAAGGAGAGCGAACCCGGTGAACACCGCGTTGCTGCGACTCCCGATTCGGTAAAAAAACTTGTCAAACTCGGCTTCAGCGTCACGATAGAGCACGACGCCGGACTGGCGGCGGGCTTTGACGACGCAGCCTACGAAGGGGCCGGTGCGACCGTGGCGGATCGGCCCAGCACCTGGTCGTGCGATGTGATTGCCAAGGTGCGCCCCCCCAATGACGAGGAGGTGGCCCGCCTCCACGAGGGACAAACGCTCATCAGCTATTTGTATCCGGCCTTCAACACCGAATTGGTCAGCAAGCTCTCTGCGCGGGGCGTCAACGCCATCGGCATGGACCAGGTGCCGCGCACCACCCGCGCGCAAAAGGTCGACGCCCTCTCGTCGATGGGGAACCTCGCCGGCTACCGGGCGGTCATCGAAGCCGTCAACGTCATGCAGCGGCCGCTCCGTGGGCAGTCCACGGCTGCGGGGAAGATTCAACCGTGCAAGGTGCTGGTCATCGGCGCCGGCGTGGCCGGTCTCGCGGCAATCGGCACGGCGCGCGCACTCGGCGCGATTGTGCGGGCGTTCGACACGCGGCCCGCGGTCAAGGACCAGATCGCGTCGATGGGGGCCGAGTTCCTGGAAGTTCAGATTGATGAAGACGGCAGCGGAAGTGGAGGCTATGCCAAGGAGATGAGCCCCGCTTTCATTGCCGCCGAGATGGCGCTGTTCGCCGCACAGGCCAAGGAAGTGGACATCATCGTCACCACCGCACTCATTCCTGGCAAGCGCGCCCCGATTCTCATCACGGCCGACATGGTCGCGAGTATGAAGCGAGGCTCGGTGGTCGTTGACCTTGCCGCGGAGCAGAGCGGAAACTGTGAACTCACGCAGCCAGGCCAGGCGGTCAACGTGAATGGGGTCACGGTGATCGGGTACACCGACCTCCCTTCGCGCATGGCGCAACAGGCGTCGACACTGTACGCCACCAATATCGTCCATCTGCTCGATGAGATGGGGGGTGCGGAGAAATTCGCGCTGAGTGAGACCAACGACATCGTGCGCCCCATGACCGTGCTCAACTTGGGCGCGTTGATGTGGCCCCCGCCCAAGGCAGCGGAGAAGCCCGTCCCGGTCACGCCACATCCCGCGAAGACGCACTTGTACAGCGCGCAGCACGGACCGCCAACCGCCGAACGGATGTCACGCGTCTCTCGCTGGGGACTGCTTGTCGTCGGCTTCGCCCT